>CAZVBB010000178.1:0-2732 GCA_964625285.1 uncultured bacterium
TCTACGAGCTCATTGCTTGTTGAGCTAAAGCTCTCATTGCTTGATCATAAGGTTAGAGAGATTATAACAATGATGCAAACAAGATTAGAACGATGGTTGCGATGAAAGAGAAAGAATTTGTTGTTGGACTGGACATTGGCACAACAAAAATCTGTGCCATGATTGGCAAAAGAGATGATGATGATGGAATTAAAATTATCGGAATGGGGCTAACTCCGTCCAATGGCTTGCGGAAAGGGATTATTATTGACTTAAAAAGCACCTCAGATTCAGTAGAAAGAGCAGTAGAAAAGGCTGAGGCAGCTTCAGGGGTGGAAGTGACAAAGATATTCACGGGAATTGCTGGTGGACACATTAAAGGGCTTAATAGCCAGGGAATAATAGAGATATCAAAAAACTCAAGGGAAATTACTAAAAAAGACGTTGAGCGGGTAATTAAGTCCGCCAGCACAGTGGCGATGCCAACTGATAGGGAAGTCATTCATACTATCCCTCGTGAATTTATCATTGATAATCAGGACGGAGTTAGTGATCCGGTGGGAATGTCAGCTAGCCAGTTAGAGGTAAGGGTGCATATTATTACCGGGGCGGTGGCATCAGCACAAAACATAATTAAATCCATTAACAAAGCAGGATTTGAGGTTGAGGATGTTGTTCTTGGCCCACTTGCCTCTGGAGAGGCAGTTTTAAGCGTGGAAGAGAAGCGCAGGGGAGTTCTCCTCGTTGATATAGGAGGCGGAACCACCGATATGATTATTTTTAGGGGAGGAGGCATCCATCATAGCGAGGTATTAGCGATTGGCGGAGACCATGTTACCAATGATATTGCCGTGGGACTCCGCATTCAGTTTGACAAGGCTGAAGAGCTGAAAAAAGCTCATGGATGCGCTCTTCCTTCACTTCTTAGGAGAGATGAATTCTTTGAACATCCTAACCGGGGAAGACTTCCATCATCACTCTTATGCGAGATTATTGAGCCAAGAATTGAGGAGCTTCTGTCCATTGTCAAAAGAGAGAGTGAGGGAAGTAGTTCATATCGTTCTATGTCAGAAGAGGTGGTGCTAACCGGGGGAGCTTCCTTACTTAGGGGGCTGCCAGAGATGGCGGAGCAAATATTTAAGCTTCCGGTGAGAATAGGAGTGCCTAATAAAAAAGTAAAGGGATTGGAAAATGTCGAGGATGGTCCTATCTATGCTACGGCAGTAGGATTGCTTCATTATGGACTTTCTTCCCGCCGGAAAGAGGCGGCAAAGTTTGGCGGGAGAAACCTCTTTAGCAAAGTGGCCCTGAGAATGAAAGAATGGATTGATGAATATTTCTAAAGAGTTCAGAGGTTCAGAGGTTCAGAGTTTAGAGGTTCAGAACCCAGAATGGTGAACCCAGAACCCAGAACCCAGAACCCAGAACGGTGGAAGTTCAGAGTTCAGAGGTTCAAAGGTTCAAGGATTCAGAACCCAGAACGGTGAACCCGGAACCCTGAACGGTGCTCTGGTGCTCTGGTGCACTGGGTTGAAGGGGGATAAAGATGTTAAATCTTGAAGAAGAATTTTACAGTGAAGTTGACATAAAAGTTGTCGGCGTCGGTGGATGTGGAGGCAATGCCCTCAGTAATATGATAAGGCTGGGATTAGATGGTATAGAACACATTGCTATAAACACTGATGTTCAGGCTTTGCAAAAATGTGCAGCTCCTCATAAAATTCAAATTGGAGCAAGGATTACGCATGGACTCGGCTCTGGTTCTGACCCGGAGATTGGGAGAAGCTCAGCGAATGAAGACCGTGATGTAATTAGTGAGGCGCTACGCGGCGCTGATATCATCTTTATAACTGCTGGTTTAGGTGGCGGGACAGGAACGGGGGCTGCTCCTGTTATTGCCGAGATAGCAAGGGAGTCAGGCGCTCTCACAATTGCCATAGTTATAAAGCCGTTTCCTTTTGAAGCATACAGGCGGAGTTTGCGGGCAGAAGAGGCAATTAAGGAGATTAAAAGAAAAGTAGATACTATCATCTCCATTTCTAATCAAAGCCTTTTTTCTTCTCTGGATGGTGCATCTATCATTAATGCCTTTAGAGTAGCTGATGAAGCTCTGTTTCAGGGTGTAAGGTCAATCTCAGACCTTATCACAGTGCCAGGGCTGATCAATCTGGATCTTGCAGATGTTAGAGCAGTTATTGCTGAAGGTGGAAGGTCAGCCCTTGCCGTTGGAATAGGCAGAGGGATTAACCGGGCACAGGTAGCGGTAGAGAAAGCAATGAACAGCCCGCTATTAGAAAACAAGAACATAAAGGGAGCAAGAGGAGTGCTCATAAATATCACCGGCGGGGAAGACCTTATTATGAAAGAAGTTAATGAGGTTGCCGCAGCTGTTTGTGAAGCAACTGGCACTCATGCAAATGTTATATTTGGGGCTATTGTTGATGGGAGGAAAAAAGAAGAGATAAGAGTTACCGTTCTGGCAACAGGACTTAAGGATAAAGATAGTGAGGAGCAGTTAAGTCTGGGATTTGACATGGAAGAACGTCGCCCTTCTCCTCAATTGTGGCGGCCCAAACAAGAAGCGCCTATGCTTCCCCTGGGACTTTTTGCTCAAGACTCACATAGTAATGAATTTGACATTCCCACCTTTTTAAGATGGAAAAAATAATTATTGTGTCCCTTGATTTTACTCGCTCACCTTATCAAAAAGCTTTTCCGCGCCCTTTTTCCATTTATAGAATTGTTGTCCATCC
>CAZVBB010000179.1:0-2712 GCA_964625285.1 uncultured bacterium
CCTTTGTGACTATCTTAATCTTGTGCCTTTGCCACTTTGTGCCTTTCAGTCAACGGAGTTGACTGAGTATTTACCGTTACTGGGTCGTCTCCAGGTGTCTGCCGCACCATAGCTTATCATCTCTCATAAAGCCTGTCAAGCATGCAACCTCCGGCATCCGTGAGGTTAAAGCCGAGCAATGTGGCAACTAACGGCTTACCTTCAAAGAATGTCCCTTATCCTGAGCGATCTTTCTCCCACATGATTCTATCCTCTTTGTTAAGCACACGAGGCAATTTTCCATACTTTCATCCACACAGATCTTGCCCGGATATAATTGATATAATCGCCTGTATTTCGTCGGGGTTATGTTAGGCATCACAACATTTGCTCCTGCTCGTAGAGCCATCTCTCGACCTTCTGGATGAATACTTCCTACTGCGGTAGTTGCCGGAAGATGAACATCGCCTAAGATAATTCTGGCGACTGCCAATACCTTAAGGGTCATATCCAGGGTTCCCTGCTTCTCTCCACCAAAAGGTGTATCAGGATGGGGGATAAAAGGACCAATGCCGACCATCTCAACACCCAGTTCTTTCATAAGCAAAATATCATCGGCTAAATCCCTTAAAGTCTGCCCGGGCAAGCCCACTATATTGCCCGCACCTACCTGATATCCAAGTTCTCTCAGCCAACCGAGTATCTCAAGGCGCTTCTTAAGATTTTGCCCAGGATGAAGCTTTGAATAAAGAACAGGATTAGCCGTCTCGTGCCTCAGAAGATACCTGTCAGCCCCGGCCTTCTTCCATGCCTTATAGTCCCGGTAATCTCTCTCCCCGACGCATAAAGTGATAGCTACATCTGCTTTCTCTTTAATCCGCTGGATAATTTCGCTAATATCATCTGCTTGATACTCCAGATCGTCTCCCGATTGTAACACTATAGTTTTTATTCCTGCACGAAAGCCCGTTAGAGCACACTCAACTATCTCCTCCTTTGTCATTCGGTAGCGGGCAAGTTTTGTATTACTGCGACGAAGTCCGCAGTAAAGACAATCACGACAGCACCAGTTAGAAAATTCAATTACCCCCCGCAGGTGCACTTCATCTCCACAATACCTCTGTCGGACACTATCTGCTTGGCGAATGAGTTCGCTGGTCTCTTCCTTAAATAATCCCTCGATTTCAGAATCAGAAATAGATGTCGCGCTTTCCATCTTCAACCTCTTGCAATCTCTTTAAAACATCTTGTCGTAAATTAACCTCTTTTATTTTTTTAATCTCTTTTTCTATCAGATTTTCTCCTATAGCTTTTACCTTTTTATGGGCATAATCTTCTAAATATTCCTTGAGGGTAAGAATAGCATTGGGAAGGCAAAACTTCTGGATTAGTCCCGGTTTTGCCAGGGACATAAAATCCTCACCCGTTCTTCCCGCCCGGTAACAGGCCGTGCAAAAACTGGGCAGAATCCCATCTTTCATTATATATCCAATGACCTCTTCTAAGCTTCGCGTATCGCCTAAATGAAATTGCTGACTTTCTTCTTTCTGGCTTAAGTTCCCTCTGTAAGCGCCCGGAAAGGTGCGTGAGGCGGCGCTTATCTGAGAGACACCCAAGGAAAACAGTTCATTTCTTAAATGCGGTCTTTCTCTGGTAGTAAGGATAATACCGGTATAGGGGACAGCCAAGCGCAGGATAGCTACCAGCTTCTTAAAATCTTTATCCGCTACCGCATAAGGAGGGTTAGTAGCTACCGGGGCATTAAGGGCCGGTTCTATGCGGGGGATGGAGATGGTATGGGGGCCAATGCCAACTCTTCTTTCCATCTCCTGAATATACAAGAGCATGGCCAATATCTCAAAGCGCCAATCATAAAGTCCAAAGAGTACTCCTATTCCCAGGTCATCAATACCGGCTTGAAAGGCTCGTTCAAGTGCAGTTATCCGCCACTCATAATCGCTTTTCGGTCCATCAGGATGCATAATTTGATAAGTTGCCCGGTGATAGGTTTCTTGAAAGAGTTGATAGGTTCCGATACGCTCTTTTTTAAGTTGAACAAATTCCTCTTGTTTTAAGGGAGCTATATTCACATTAACGCGTCTGATGGCTGCGCCATTTAATTTCACCCCATAAACAGTCCTGATAATTTCACAAACATCATCTATCCCGCCCTGTGGGTCTTCACCGAAAACCAGAAGCAGGCGCTTATGCCCCTGTGAAAGAAGAGCTTTCACTTCTTCTATAAGTTCTTCCTTGCTCAGCCTTTTCCTCTTTAAATCCTTATTATCTCGTCTAAAACCACAATAAAGGCAATTATTAACGCAATAATTGGTTATATAAAGTGGGGCAAAAAGAACCAGTCGAGCTCCATATATACTCTGCTTTACCACCCTGGCGGTGTGCTGGATCTCTTTAAGCAGAGCTTCATCGCTCACACCGATAAGCACGGATACCTCTTCGGGTGAAAGCCCCTTTAACGACAAAGCCTTCCTTAGAATATTCCTGACCTCAAGTGGCTGGGGCTTTCCAGTTCGGTTTAATAAATCATTTACCCTTTGCTCATCAATGTAGCTCATAATTTAACTCAATAGAGTAGCACTTTTTTGCCACTAAGCACACAAAGACACCAATATCACCAGATTATCCTCTTGAGACCATCAAAAGCCTTCAGCCTTCCATCTCCTTTAAGGCTGCCGGGAAGGGTGAGAGCACCCTCTCTAACACCCCCTGCAA
>CAZVBB010000180.1:0-2696 GCA_964625285.1 uncultured bacterium
TATTGCGCTCTCAGGTCAAGCAAAGGCACCTTCATCATCTTATTTTTAGTCATTTGCATTCTAAAATTTTTAATAGGATTTTTCAGTACATTTCCCATTGTTTTTTAGAGATTGCTGAAAAAGTCAGAAATCTCTGATTACACAGATAAAATATGGATTACACAGATTTTTTATCGCCGAGACAATCGGTGTAATCTTCCTGTAATCGGCTTGCCCCGTTAGATATGAAATTATCTAACGGGGTAAATAATCAGAGGTCTCTGGGTATTTTTTCAGAGACCTCTTTTAAGATTAAATATTTTAGCCACTCCGAGGGAGAAATTTCCTTATGAGGAACCCTGGAACGATAAAATTCATATTGCAACTTTTTTATCCTTCTCATTTTTTTACCCGCGTCAAAAGTTGAAAAGGGAATTAGCTTTGCCAATTGTGAATGTAGCTTTAATTTTTTTTGCCTGAATTTTAGGGCAATTTTCTCATCAGCAATACGTTGTGCCCACCCTATGGTTCCCCAAAGACCTGCTGGGCCAAAATTATCTGAAAGAAGAACATCTTCGGTAAAAACCCTGACGGGACCGGAAAAAGGGGCAATTACATCGTGGAATGCAATTATGGCTCTATCAGAAAGGTGCCTAAAAAATAAATCAAAGTCTAATTTTGTTCCTTTATATCGGTGATCTCCATCTATCCAAAGAAGCCTGATTTTTCTGCTCCATTCTTTGGCAAGTTCATAGGAATACTTATGATGAAATTCAACCATATCGGAAACACCCGCTTCTTTTAGATTTGCCTGAAAATACTGTAAGCACGTCCCTTCATTTTTCAAGTAGGGGTCTGTTGGTGATGGAGAAGTCAGAGGGTCAACTGATATAATGCGAGGTTTATTGGAGAGTTGGGCTCCTTTAGCCAGCACAATAGTTGACTTACCTTTAAAGCTGCCTATCTCTAATATTTCTCCGTCTGCTGTCGGGAAAAAGGCAAGGAGAGCGAGGAATCTTGCCTCTCTTTCAGTTAGACAACCATCTATGTCTTTTGAGGTTTCGGCAACTTTTTTTACAAGACTATTAATATTGTCAGGGAGAGCTATCATTGTGCATCCTCTCTTTTCCGTTGCAACTCAAGCAGTTTTGCATATTTTAAAAATGAACCACCTGCCATAGTTATCGCTATCATAAAACCATCAAGACCGTCAAGAAAACCGAGTTTTAGGATATATGCTTTTAAAAACATGCCGGCTCCATTCATACCTACATTTAGTAACTGCACTATTTTTCTGAGGGCAAATCCTTTCCATTCTTCAACAAACACCCGTTTACTTTCCGCGGATTGTATTTGAGATATACTTTAGAAAATATTTAAAGAGATTTATTTTGCCAAAATCTTTCCTATCTATTAAATCATCTCCATTAACTCTATAAATCATGTTGTTAGAATTATGCCAATCTTTATTCAGCGCTGAGCCAATCCTCATAAGGTATTTATAATGTCCTGATGTGAATTTATGCGCTCTCTTGTCAACTTCTCCAAATGGATATATAAAGGTGTCTATTTTTTGAGACAATCTTTGTTCAATTATTTGTTTTGACTGAACAATCTCATCTGTTAAATCAACATTGTTTTTAATCAGATTCGCATGGCTGTATGAGTGGGATGCAACCTTTACAATGCCGCTGTCAGCCATTTCTTTAAGTTCCTGCCATGTGCAAAAAGGCGCTTTTTCATAAAATATATCATCTTTCATTGTCTCATCATATGGAACATTGAGCCGTATCTCGCTCTTAACATATGCCTTTTCTATAATATATCTTGCAGACACGCCGACAACCGCCTTAATCTGTAGTTCCGACAAGATTGGAAAGACCTTGTGGTAGAAATCGAAATAGCCGTCATCAAAGGTCAGGCAGATTGATAATTTGCCATCGGGCAGGTCATCGCCGGGGATTACAACAGGATAGCTTTGAGAAATATATCTGATATATTCATGAAAAATATTAAAATTGCTTATCCTGTGATACATCAACACGAGAAGCACTAATATTCCTCTTTCCGCTGGAGCTCCAACAATTTTGCGTATTTTAAAAATGAACCACCTGCCATGGTTATCGCTATCATAAAACCATCAAGACCGTCAAGAAAACCGAGTTTTAGGATATATGCTTTTAAAAACATGCCGGCTCCATGAAAAAAAGGAGTGAATAAAGTTACTCTTTTACCAGCATCAAAGAGCTCTTCAGCCATAATTGTAGATCTTTCATTCAAGACATTGAACATATCGGAATAGTTAGAAAAGCTAAAGTGTTCTATTGGAGTAGTTACTTTTTTCACGGTGCCTTTTGTCAACCATGCCTCGTGTATCAGAAAGTGGAACTGTCCCATATTTTTTTTAAATAGCCTTACTTTATAATCTGGCCACCAGTCAGAGTGTTTTATCCACTTGTCATGAAGAAAGCTTTTCATGGGAAAACTATAAGCATCAGCACTATCTAAACTATTTATTACTTTTGTAATCTTGCTTTTTGTTTCTTCTGGTATCCTTTCATCGGCGTCAATAACAAGCACCCATTCATACCTGCATTTAGCCACGGCACTATTTTTCTGGGGTCCATATCCTTTCCATTCCTCTACAAATACCCGGCAGCCAAAATTATTTGCTATTTCCACTGTTCGGTCGGTGCTTCCACAATCAAGAACTACAA
>CAZVBB010000181.1:0-2692 GCA_964625285.1 uncultured bacterium
CTCCTACATGAGAGAACTCCGTATGACCCCCTCAGACTACACCATCCTTGCCGTGTTGGTGATTCTAACGGGACTAGGGATTTATCGATGGTGAAAAGGAAATTAAAGATTTCTAACGAGGTAAATTGAAAGATGTATGATATAATAAACGTTGAAGAGCATAGGACTCAAGGGGTCAAGGGATAGGCTAAGGGCATAGGGTAGAGGGTAGAGAGTAGAGAGTAGAGGACACTTGTCAACTTGTCAACTTATTGACTGGTGCTCTGGTGCCTGGTGCTCTGGTGCTCCTTCTTTCAGGCTGGTGACTAGTATTCTGACTTCTAAAGTAGTTACAATGGGGGATGGTGTAATTGGTAACACGCCTGACTCTGGATCAGGTAAGTGAAGGTTCGAGCCCTTCTCCCCCAGTATATCTAAGCTTGCTGATTTATCATTGAATTCAATTGTTAATATAGAAGCGGGTAATAATCCTAACTCCACAACTGAAACTTTAGAGAAAATCGCCGACACGCTTGACATTTCTCTTGATGATTTATTGAAATAAAATTATGGAAAATTTATTAAACAATTTAAAATCCTTGCTTCAGAAAGATGAGCGTTTAGTCAGCGAAGGCGAGCTTTTGAAGAATAAAATTATTGAGCTTGCCTTAAAGCTGGATAAAGAAATTATTAGACTTCTTTTGGCAGACAAGCAAATGAAAGAGATATTTTTTACGGAAGTAGGCAAGGCAACGATTTTTGATAAGGACAAATTCATCAAGTTTGTTTCAAATAAACAATTTCTGCCGGATAGCTACACGGCGTTTAAGAATAAAATCGGCTTGACCGAAGATGATGAGTTTATAAAAGAGAAAAAAGAAATTGTACTTTCGTGGCCTTATAAGGATTGCGTGCTTGAAGGCGGAATGACTAAAGAAGACCAAAAGCGAGACGAAATTTTTTGGAACGAAACTTTGGCGCCTGACGAAATCAGCCGCTTGCTTGACCCAAAAGTTTTTACTAATGCCAAACACATAGATGCAAAAGGCGAACACCCCCTCTGTCATTCCCGCGAAAGCGGGAATCTATTCCGCACCGAAGAGAACGGCGACATCAAAAACAACCTCATTATTAAAGGCAACAATCTTTTAGCCCTTCACTCCCTCAAAAAACGCTTTGCCGGAAAAGTAAAACTTATTTATATTGACCCACCGTATAATCGCGAAGTGGACACATTTTACAATGATAGTTTTAAACATTCGTCATGGTTAATCTTTATGAGAAATCGGTTGGAAATCGCAAGAGATTTATTAAGAAGTGATGGAGCGCTTTTTGTGCAATGTGATGATAATGAATATCCTTATTTGAAGGTACTAATAGATGAAATAAACGGTTTAGAATATGAGCTAACCTATTATGTTCAAGTTAGATATGCAAAGAAAACTTTAGCGGAAATTAGTAATTATCAAAAATTGATGGAACAGGTTCTTTGTTATAAAAAACCCGGGTTTACTCCTAATAAGCCGAAAGGGGAATATAAATTAGATAAATTCTGTTGGCGTATTATTGAATTAAAGAAGGGTAAATTGGAAGAAATTGGTGGGAAAGAAGTAGAAATATTTAAGCCCGGACAATACGAGATAGAAAGAGTAAAGCCAAGCCTTAGTGCCTTAAAAGAAACGTGGGCAACAGGTGCATTATTAAGAACCACTGCTAAATTTTTTGGCCAGCATTTACAGCAACGAAAAAGCATAGATGGTTTAGAAGTTTTATATAAGGTATATGGTGTTGGAGACGATGGTTTGGGTTATAGATATTTTACGGGTCCTCGAAGGACAGATGCTACAAAAGGTAAGTATTATTCTGGAGTTCCAATTACTCGGAAGGAGAAGCTGCAAAAAGGCGATACATTAAAAGAGTTAGTAATTGACAATTTTTATGACATGGCGGGCGCATATGGCAATTGTAGACAGGAAGGTGGAGTTGAACTTAGAAGTGGTAAAAAACCGGAGATATGGCTAAAGACTTTAATTGAGGTCGGGTCAAAAGAAAATGATATTGTTTTAGATTTCTTTATGGGAACAGGAACTACTTGCGCTGTTGCTCACAAAATGGGTCGTCAGTATGTAGGAATTGAACAACTTGATTATAGAGAGAATAGTGCAGAAATAAGATTAAAAAATGTAATCAGTGGAGACCAAACTGGCATTTCAAAATTGGTGGGTTGGAAAGGCGGAGGCGATTTTGTATATATGGAGCTTGCGAAATGGAATGAGAATTTTGTGGAGAAAATAAAGAAAGTAAAAACAAAACAAGAATTGGCAAAATTATGGGAGACAATGAAAGAAAAAGCGTTTTTGAGCTATAAGGTTGATATAAAAGCGGTTGATGAGAGCGCTAAGGATTTTGCAGATTTATCTATTGAGAAGCAAAAAAGATTTTTGCTAGAGTGTTTAGACAAAAACCATCTCTACATCAACTACAGCGAGATTGACGATGAGGAGTATGGGATGAGTAAAGAGGATAAGAAGTTAAATAGGGAGTTTTATGAAGGCTAAATTAAGCATCACAAAACAAGAATTTAACAAAGACGAAGTTATTATTTATAAGCCCAGAAGCGGAGAGGTTGAGCTTAGGGTTAGGCTGGAAAAAGAAACAGTGTGGCTTATGCAATCACAAATTGCCTTACTTTTTGATACCAAAAGACCGGCAA
>CAZVBB010000182.1:0-2676 GCA_964625285.1 uncultured bacterium
TGATCGTTGAGCCCACCAGCGGCAATACCGGCATTGCCCTCGCCTTCGTCTGCGCCGCCAAGGGATACAGGCTTATCCTCACTATGCCGGACACCATGTCCCTGGAGCGGAGGCAGATTCTATCTATTTTTGGCGCCGAGTTGGTCTTGACCCCTGGGGCGGAGGGGATGCCGGGGGCAGTGAGGAAAGCCGAGCAGTTGGTTCAAGGGAACTCAAACTACTTCATGCCCCAGCAGTTTAAGAACCCGGCTAATCCAGAAATACATCGCCTGACCACAGCCGAGGAAATCTGGAGGGATACCGGTGGCAGAGTAGACATTCTGGTCTCCGGGGTGGGAACTGGCGGGACAATTACTGGGGTAGCTGAGGTAATCAAGCGAAGGAAACCACAATTTAAGGCCATTGCCGTCGAGCCGGTTGATTCCCCAGTTCTCTCCGGGGGGAAGCCGGGCTCCCACAAGATTCAGGGCATCGGGGCTGGCTTTGTCCCCGATGTTTTAAGATTAGATTTAGTTGATGAAATTATCAAGGTCACCAATGAAGACGCGGGAATAATGGCCAGAAGATTAGCCAAAGAGGAAGGGATACTGGCCGGCATATCCTCGGGAGCAGCAGCCTGGGCAGCATTAGAAGTTGCCAAAAGACTGGAAAATGAGGGTAAGCTTATAGTAGTAGTTTTGCCTGATACTGGTGAGCGTTATCTGAGCACAGATTTATTTCATAGCTAATTTGGAATTTTCAGGCTGTCACAAAACACGTTCCAGCCTGTGTAATCAAGGGCGGCACTTTTGTGACGCTCTATGGGATTTTGATAAGGAGGTAGCAATGTTATGGATTATGGATAGCCCCGAGAGAGGGGCACAAATCAGGTAAGATAAAAGGTAACCGTTCACGCTCCTGTATCATGTGATTCACACGGCCATGTCATTTCGATCTCTTCGCTCTGTCATTCCGAGCGAAGCGAGGAATCTATTTACGCTTAAGGCACAGGCTCCAGGAGAAATCTGACAAAGGCGAAGGAGTCAAAATGATAATATGAACCATGAACGCTTACGGTAAGAGATGAAAATTGTTAGCAACTTAATAAGTAGAGGGAGATAAAATGGCTAAAACAATTGCTGAAATTAATGACAAAATTAAAAGAGGTCAAGTAGTTGTAGTAACGGCTGAGGAAATGATTGAAATTGTGGAGGAAAAAGGAGCAAGGAAAGCCGCTCAAGAAGTGGATGTAGTAACTACCGGGACATTCGGGCCCATGTGTTCCTCAGGAATGTATATAAATATTGGCCATGCTAAGCCCAGGATAAAACTTGGCGGCGGAGCCTGTTACTTAAATGAGGTGCCTGCCTATTGCGGCCTTGCTGCTGTGGACATTTATCTCGGGTGTACCCATCTGCCCGATGATGATCCTCAAAATAAGGTTTATCCCGGTGAATTCAAGTATGGAGGTGGTCATGTAATTGAAGAGTTTGTTGCCGGCAAGGACATTAAACTTATGGCAACTGCTTATAGTACGGACTGCTATCCGAGAAGAAAATTAGAAACATGGATAAACATTAGAGATGTTAACGAAGCGGTACTCTTTAATCCGAGAAATGTTTACCAGAACTACAATGTGGCGGTAAATCTTGGGGATAAAATCATCTATACCTATATGGGTATCCTAAAGCCTAATATAGGTAATGCTAACTACTGTAGTGCTGGTCAACTCTCTCCGCTTATGAACGATCCTCTATACAAAACTATTGGCATGGGCACAAGAATTTTTCTTGGGGGTGGAATTGGCTATGTGGCCTGGCAGGGAACTCAACATAATCCCACCGCCAAAAGAAAGGACAACGGCGTTCCCTGTGTTCCAGCAGGCACATTAGCCGTAATTGGAGACTTAAAGCAGATGAAACCCGAATGGCTTAGAGGGGAAAGTATGCTTGGGTATGGGGCAACCCTGGCAATAGGAATAGGCATTCCTATTCCTATTTTAGATGAAGAGATGGCCCGTTATACCGCCGTAAAGGATGAAGAGATATTTGCACCGATTATTGATTATAGCCGACAATATCCGTATGGAGAAAAACCGAAAGCAGAGTTAGGCGAGGTCTCTTATGCTCAACTGAAGAGTGGTAAAATTATGATAGGAGTCAAAGAAGTCCCTACGGCCCCACTTTCCAGTTATTCAAAAGCAAAAGAGATCGCGGAGATTCTGAAAGAGTGGATAAAGAGCAGACAGCTTTTTCTGTCTGAGCCAGTAGCATCTCTTCCTGGACCAGAATCAGGTTTAACCTTTAGGCCCTTGAAGGAAAGGTCGATAGAATAAAGGTAATGATTCAGGAGTCAGAATTCAGTAGTCAGAATGAAAAGGGAAGTGAGCCAAGCATTAGGGTAGGGGCGAACGACTGTTCGCCCCTAACGGAGCTCTGGCCCTACACTTTCTAAACAGGAGAAATTGATGATTTCCAAACGAATTGTTTTAAGGTTCCCTCATCGTCTGATTGAGCAACCAGTTGTATATAACCTGGTCAAAAAGTATAACCTGGAATTCAACATCCTTAAAGCTTATATTACCCCACGTGAAGAAGGCCTTTTGGTGTTAGAGCTTAAAGGGCAGGATGATGATTATAATGAAGGAATGAATTATTTAACCCGGATAGGAGTGACAGTTCAGCCACTCAGTCAGGA
>CAZVBB010000183.1:0-2666 GCA_964625285.1 uncultured bacterium
TATTCCTTTAAGAAAGAGGCAGTCTCGCCTCGTGAGAAAATAGTAACATTTGATTCAAGAAAACTGCCTATCATTCCATCTTGACGGCATCTCTCAAGAACCCGATACACCTCTTCTCTTATCTTGATAAGTTTGCTCCATTTTTTATCCAGAACATCATTTAGTCGGTTCTCATCAAACTCTGGCCAGGATGTGAGAAAAACACTCTTCTCTTCTCCTTGCAGGTGTTGCCAGACCTCCTCAGCGGTAAAGGAAAGAATGGGAGCCATAATCTTTACCATTGCCAGAAGAATTTCATAGAGGGCTGTCTGGGCTGAGCGACGCTCTACCGAATGTGATGGAAGAATGTAGAGCCGGTCTCTGACCACATCAAAATAGAAGGAGCTAAGAGTAACTGAGCAGAAATTGTGAAGGTCATGGTAAATGCGATGAAATCTGAAAGAGTCATAGGACGCGTTTGCTTTTTTTAGCAAGCTCGCAAGTTGACTAAGAACCCACCTGTCTATTTCTAGTAAGTTCTTAGCTGCAACTTTGTCTTTTGCAGGGTCAAAATCATAGATATTTCCGAGAATGTAGCGGCAACTATTTCTGATGCGTCGATAAGCTTCCTGCATCCGTGAGAGAATTTCCTCAGAGAAGGCAATATCTCCCCGATAGTCTTCGGATGCTGCCCATAGCCTGATAACATCAGCTCCAAATTTCTCCACTGCATCCGTTGCTGAGATGAGATTACCCAGTGACTTAGACATTTTTTTGCCCTTTCCATCAACTACGAACCCATGGGTAAGAACACTACGATAAGGAGCGCCTTCTCCTATCCCGACCGCAGTCAAAAGCGAGGATTGAAACCACCCGCGATGCTGGTCACTCCCTTCAAGATAAAGGTCGGCAGGATATGAAAGGGTCTCCTCTTCTTTAATGACTGCCTGATGACTTGCTCCTGATTCAAACCACACGTCCAGGATATCCATCTCCTTCTCAAATTCTTCACCGCCACAGCCCGGGCAACTCGTTCCTAATGGCAGGATATCTCTTTCTTTCATCCTGAACCAACTATCGCTTCCTTCCCTCTCAAAGAGAGCAGCGATAGAATTTATTGTCTTGACATCTACCAGTGCTTTTCTGCATTTCCGGCAGTAAAACACTGGTAGCGGAACTCCCCAGGCACGCTGGCGAGATATGCACCAATCAGGTCGCGTAGCAATCATATTTCCTATTCTCACCCGCCCCCACTCAGGAATCCATACTACATCTTCAATCTCCTTAAGAGCAAGCTCCCGAAGGTTGCTATCATCCATTGAGATAAACCACTGCTCAGTAGCTCGAAAGATTATCGGCTCTCTACAGCGCCAACAGTGGGGATAAGAATGAGAGAGGAAACCACTATAGAGAAGAGAGTCATTGTAACGTAATTTATCTATAATTAATCCGCTGTCAGCGAAGATTTTCTTCCCTGCAAATTCTCCGGCATCCACAGTAAAAACCCCATTGTTATCTACAGGAGCAAAAATGTCAAGGTTATGCTTCAGTCCTAATTCATAATCTGCTTCTCCATGTCCCGGAGCAATGTGAACACAGCCCGTTCCTTCATCTTTAACGACCTCTTTGCCGAGTATAATAGGGCATTCTTTCTTTTTTAAGGGGTGAGAATACTTTAATCCTGCCAGCTCGACGCCGGAGGTAATCTTTACAACTTTATAATTAGTAATACCCACCTTTTTCATTACCTCACTAACCATGTCTGCCACCATAATCAGAGCCTCTTTCTTCCCATCTGAGGATACCTCTACGACTGCATATTCATACTCAGAATGCACTGCTACTGCTAAGTTAGCAGGCAGTGTCCACGCAGTTGTTGTCCAGATGAGAATGCTGGTTGGAAGAGACGAAAGCAACTTACTGTCAGAGAGAGAAAATTTGACATATATTGAAAGCGACCTGTGATTGGCGTACTCAACCTCAGCCTCGGCAAGAGCAGTCTGGCAGCGGATACACCAATGGACCGGCTTAAATGCCCGGTAGATGAGCCCTTTTTCTACTAACTTTCCGAATGTAGTAATGACTTTTGCCTCATAGGCCGGCGTCATCGTCAGATAGGGACGGTCCCACCTTCCAAAGGCGCCCAATCTTTGAAACTGTTCCCTTTGGGTTCCAATAAATTTTTGAGCATAAGCATGACATTCTTTTCTGATTCGTAGTCTGTCTGAATTAGAGTCCTTTATATGCTTCATTACCTCATGCTCAATCGGAAGACCATGACAATCCCAGCCAGGTAGATAAGGGCTATCATAACCGCTGAGCGACTTGAACTTGACGATGATATCTTTAAGAATTTTATTGAGAGTTGTTCCAATGTGAATGTCGCCATTTGCATAGGGAGGACCATCATGGAGAATGTACTTCGGACTTCCAGCCATTTTTTTTCTGAGTGCCTCATAGATATGATTTTCCTCCCAGAACTTCAACATCTCCGGCTCTTTTTTAACGAGAGATGCCTTCATAGGAAACTTGGTCTGCGGCAGATTAAGTGTCTGGCGATAATCCGATTTCATTCTTCCATCCATGCTTTATTATTTAAAGTGTTTCTTGCTCAGTTTTGTCGTCAATATAACTATATGTAGCGTAATAAGTATTTGCATATTCATTATGATTACACGAATTAAAAG
>CAZVBB010000184.1:0-2661 GCA_964625285.1 uncultured bacterium
TACTCACCTTCAGAAAAAAGAAAAGTTAGTATGGATAAAATTAAAGAAGGGCTCGCAAAAAAGGTTGACAGAAAGGTGCTTTTTCTCGGTGCAGTCACTGTGATAATGGTTCTTTTCTTCCTCGCTTACCCGGCATGGAGGACTGTCTTAAGAATAGACCACCCAGCGCCTCCAGTAGCCGAGGTAAAACTACCTCCTGTGGTGGAGCAAGATCCATTAGAGGCTTTGCCTCTAACGGGTCAAGCTCAAGAAGCTCAGCCTGAAGAGCTTCTCACGGAGTTAGCAGTAATTGAAGCACCACCCACGCAGGTTGAGGAAGAGAAACTATTACTGACTACTCCTATAAAATTGAGAGACGAAAGATGGCTGCTCTCAGCAATCATCTTTGATGGGGCAAACTCAAGAGCGCTCATCAACCACAGAATTGTTCGTAAAGGCGATACTCTCTTAGAAGGCGAAGTAAAAGTAGGAGAGATTACACCAAATAGTGTTGTTTTAATCAGAGGAGAAGAAACATTCACCCTCAAACTAAAGTAGGCTGAAGACTAAAGGCTGTAGGTTTATCGCATAGAGTATAGAGAAAATGCAATGCTAAAATCACAATATACAAATTCCAAATCACAAACAAATCACAAATTCAAATGACCAAAATTCAAATGTTCAAAACCGACAACCTTGTTGTCGTTCTGAGGGCGAAGCCCGAAGAATCTGACTGCGAAGCAGTCATTTCGGTCATTCGGATTTAGGATTTCGGATTTGTTTCGGATTTCGATATTCGAGTTTCGGATTTAGAGTTTGCTTGTGAACTGGTGCTCTGGTGACTTTTTTAAAATAGGAGGTAGGATATGAAAGGACTAAAGTTTTTACTTTTTTTGATCGTTGTCTCCTCCGTTCCGGTTGCTCTACCGAGAGAGCTTGAGGAGGAGCCGGAACAGTTAGATATACCCCAGGTTGAGGAAAGGGCATTCCTTCATCCAATCTGGGAAGTGGGAGACCCTATTACAATTGAAGTCAGAGATACTGATATCAGAGACGTCCTTCGCCTGATCTCTGCTCATGCAAATATCAATATAATTGCTGCTCCCGATGTGAAAGGGGAGATAACCATTACCCTGAGGGATGTTCCCTGGGTGACTGCTCTCTCCATTATCCTTGAGACCCAGGGACTTGTCTTTGCCAGACGGGAACACGTCATTATGGTGGCTAAAGAAGGAGCGCTCAGACCTGAAGGGCTGGACACAAGGATATTCTTTCTTGAATTTGCCGACATTACTGATGCGAAAGAGTCAATTAAACATATGCTCTCGCCAGCAGGGGAAATAACGGCAAATGTGAAGGCAGGCGCCTTGATTGTTACCGACACTCCAACTCATCTATTGATGATAGAGAGGGTAATTAAGGAGCTGGATGCAAAAATTCCACAGATTGCCATTGAGGTCCGGGTAATAGAAGTTACTCTGGCTGAAGGTGCCGACATTGGAATAGAGTGGAATATAGAAGGAGGCATTACGAGGGGGGCAGTTACGCCGATTACCTTCCCATTTAAGACAGACTTTACCCTTCCTGATTTTGGCATAGAAAAGATCCCCCCAGTGGACCCCGCGGCATTTGTTTTTGGCATTCTCTCTGCTGATGCCTTTCGCGCGGTGTTGCGTATGCTCATAACTGAAGCTGAAGCTAAGGTGCTCTCCTCACCCACCATTACCACTCTTAGTAATGAAAAGGCAAAGATAACCACTGCCGTCAGACATCCCATCCCTACAATGGCATTTGTTGAAAGAACGGGGATGTGGGAGGTAACTGGTTATAAATTCCTTGATATCGGGGTAATCTTAAATATTACCCCTGTTGTCAGGCGAGGCAGAAATGAGGTCATTATGCATCTTAGACCAGAAGCGAGCGAGATTGTAGACTTCATCACCTTTCCTGGAGGGCTCACTGTACCGGTAATGAGAACTAAGGAAACAGATGTTCGCGTCACCGTCAAGAGTGGAGAAACACTGGCTATCGGAGGGATGATTGTGGAGAAAGAGGCAGAGAGAATTTCAAGGGTTCCAATTCTCAGTAACATACCAATCATCAGGCATCTCTTTACAAGGGTGGTGAGACCTGCGAAGTTAAATGTCAGGACCGAGCTCATCGTCTTTGTTACACCCCGCATCCTTTAGGTAACTGGTAACTGGTAACTGGTGATTGGTAACTGGTACACTTGTGATTGCTTTTTAATATCCAAATTCTAGCACTATGTCATCGCCGCCACCGGCGACGCCGTCAGGGCCATGTGAAGTAAGCCTCCCACGGGTAGTAGTGCCGGCGAGCCGCTCATAGATGTAGAGTCTTCCCCATGCATCCCGGCGGTATTCATCACCATTTGCCTCCACATAAGGGCCTCTCCATCCTCTCTCAGTCCATTTGTTCCAGGGAGCGACTCCTGCTGGAGCAGTAATAAGGGCAGGAAGCCCTTCAGCAGTAGTGGGAAGCCTTCCAATATGGCTCATGAAGCTCTCCTCGCCGGCAAAAGCTCTTGCCAGTGTTTCCATCTCGCCTCTTGTAGCAGTGATGCGTGCCTGTGTGAGAATGTTACCTATTCGCGGTATGGCAACACTGGCGAGGATACCGAGGAGAATAATAACGATAATAAGCTCTGTTAGAGTAAACCCC
>CAZVBB010000185.1:0-2660 GCA_964625285.1 uncultured bacterium
AGAGACAGAGCTTGCCTTTGAAATGGCAGGCGCCCGGGTGCAGCGGGTGCACATAAATGATCTGATAATCAAAAAAAAGAGTCTTGAGAGCGCACATATTCTTGTCCTTCCTGGTGGCTTCTCCTATGGCGATGATATTGCCTCAGGAAAGGTGCTTGCTAATAAAATTAAGATAAACTTAGGCGATGAGGTAAGAAAGTTCATAAGCGAAGGAAAGCTTATTATTGGTATTTGCAATGGGTTTCAGGTGATGGTTAAGGCGGGCTTGCTTCCTAACATAAGTGATTGTGTGACCCAAGACCCGTTAGAGACTTTGCCTCTAATGGATCAAGCAACAACTCTTACTTTTAATGACTCAGGGCGCTTTGAGGCAAGATGGGTTCATCTCCGCAAGTGGAGCGAGAAATGCATCTTTACCAGAGGTATTGAAAGGATTTATCTTCCTGTAGCTCATGGGGAAGGTAAATTCTTTGCTGGAGAAGAAACCATTGCTAATCTGGAGAAGAACCAGCAAATAGTCTTTAAGTATGTTAATGAAGAAGGTGAACCTGCTGGAGGAGAATTTCCCTATAATCCGAATGGCTCTCTCGGTGATATTGCTGCAATCTGCGACCCTTCAGGAAGAATATTCGGGATGATGCCGCACCCTGAAAGATTCCTTTATTTTATTAATCATCCTAACTGGACAAAGAAAAAGGAAGAACTGATAAGAATAGGAACAGAAATTTCACGGGAGGGAGATGGAATGGCACTTTTTAGAAATGGCGTCCAGTATGTAAAGGATAATTTATAATTGACAGCAATATTTGCATAGGGTATAATTATTTAGTTAGTCAGAATTTTGAGTAAATACTCAGTCAACTCCGTTGACTGAAAGGCACAAAGTGGCAAAGGCACAAAGAAAAATGCTCTGCTATTAAACTCTGTGCCTTAGTGCCTCTGTGCCTAAAATTGGACGGCTTTCACTGAATATTTACGGATTTTGAAAGGAGAGTGAGAAAATTTATGTCGGTTATCAGGATCAAGGGAGATGAGCCCCTGGAAAAGGTGCTGAGACGTTTCAAGAGAAAGCTGGATCGGGAGGGGCTATTTAAGGATTTAAAGAAGCACGAGTATTATGAAAAGCCGAGCCAGCAAAAGCGCCGCAGATTACTTAGAGCGAAGCAAAAAGAGCGCAGAATATTAAATGAAAGTCTCTCTTGAGATTATAGAGAAACTCAGTATATCCAATGCCTCAAAGATAGTCCTTATTGTCATTGATGGCATTGGAGGTCTGCCATTGAATGGTGCAACCGAACTGGAGAAGGCGCATACTCCCAATCTGGATGCATTGGCTAGAGATGCAATCTGTGGGGTAATTGATCCGGTCGGCCCCGGGATTACTCCGGGAAGTGGGCCTGCTAATCTGGCATTGCTTGGATATGACCCCTTCAGGTTTATTATTGAAAGAGGAGCCCTGTCTGCGGCTGGAGTGGGGTTTGATATGCAGCCGTCAGATATCGCCGCTAGAATGAACTTTGCCACTATTGACAAAGAAGGAAAAATTGTTGATAGAAGAGCAGGGAGGATTTCTACGGCAAAAAACAGGGAGCTTTGCAAGCTGCTTGAGGGGATAAGCTTAAATGATGCCGAACTTTTTCTGAGAACTGAGAAAGAACATCGGGCAGTAGTAATATTTCGCGGCGAAGAACTTTTTGAGGAATTAAGTGACTCTGACCCTCAGGAAACAGCTGTTCAGCCGCAGCCAGTAAAAGCGCTTTCCGCCCGTGCTGAGAAGACCGTCAAAGTAGCCAACTCATTTATTGATAAGGCAAAGGAGCAGCTCAAAAACTCTTACCCGGCAAATATGGTTTTGCTGCGTGGCTTTGCTAAACGTCCTCAACTGCCTCAATTTAACGATATCTATAAGTTGCATGCTGCGGCTATTGCTCTTTATCCAATGTACTGCGGAATAGCCAGAATTGTTGGAATGGAGGTGCTGGAAGCAGCAGAAGGGATTGCAGGAGAGTTTCAGACATTGGAAGAAAATTTTGAATCGTATGATTTTTTCTATATCCACATCAAAGATACAGATAGTGCTGGTGAGGATGGGAACTTTGACCAAAAAGTGAAAATAATTGAAGAAATAGATAAGCAAATTCCAATTTTAATGAAGCTAAATCCTGATGTTGTTGCTATTACTGGAGACCATTCGACGCCAGCAATCCTAAAGAGACACAGCTGGCATCCAGTTCCGATTCTTATTCATTCTACATGGAGCCGACCAGATAGCGTGAGACAATTCTCGGAAAATGCTTGCTCTATGGGCGGGCTGGGAAGATTTAGCGCTGTTGAGGTAATGCCGCTTCTCCTTGCCCATGCTCTCAAAACTACAAAGTATTTAGCATAAGACATCCGTAAATACTCAGTCAACTCCGTTGACTGAAAGGCACAAAGTGGCAAAGGCACAAAGAATAAAGACAAGGCACAAGGAAAAATGCTCTGCTATTAAACTCTGTGCCTTAGTGCCTAAAATTGGACGGTTTTCACTGAATATTTACAGGCATCCTATAAAAATCAGGATGCCTGATCAGGTATAAGGAGAAAGTTATTGCAGCTTTTAATGCTGGTTCTTAATCAAGAAGAATGCCTGGATGATATCTTATCTGCTTTTGTTGAGC
>CAZVBB010000186.1:0-2649 GCA_964625285.1 uncultured bacterium
GGACGCCCAAAGAAGAAGGATAATAAATAATATGGGAAGTGTCCCTATGTTTCCCTATGTTTCCATGTTTCTCCTATTGTTTATGTTTTTAACCTGTTAATGGTATTCACTTGGGGGTAAGGAATAAAAAAAATCTGTATAATCGGCAGCAGTCACGTAGGGCTAGTTACAGGAGCGTGTCTTGCAGAATTGGGAAACAGAGTATTTTGTATGGATGATGACTTTAAAAAAATTGAGAGCTTGAAGAAAGGCGTTATGCCTTTTTATGAACCGGGATTAGAAGAGATGGTATATCGAAATGTGAATGATGGTAGGCTTTCCTTTACTTCTGACATAAAGGAGAGCGTTAAGCAGGCAGAAATAGTTTTTATTTGTGTAGGAACTCCACAGAAGCCAAACGGTGAAGCAGATTTATCATACGTAGAAGTAGCCTCAAAGCACATTGCTAAGGCGATGGATGATTATAAAGTAATAGTAGAGAAGAGCACCGTGCCGGTAAAGACGGGAGGCTGGGTAAAGAGAACAATAAGGCTCAGCAATTCCAATTTTGATGTGGTCTCCAACCCCGAATTCTTGCGCCAAGGAAAAGCAATCCACGATTTTATGCATCCTGACAGGATAGTTATCGGCGTAGAAAGTGAACAGGCAGCAAATATAATGATGGAGTTATACAAACCGCTAAATGCCCCTATAATTGTAACCAATATAGAAACTGCTGAGCTCATTAAGCATGCTTCCAATGCTTTCTTAGTCTTAAAGATATCCTATATTAATACCATCGCCAATATGTGCGAGAAGGTAGGCGCTGATGTGATGAAGGTTGCTGAGGGGATGGGCTATGATAAACGGATAGGGCGAGAGTTTCTTGATGCCGGGATAGGCTACGGAGGCTACTGTCTTCCTAAGGATCTGGCTGCTTTCATAAGGATAGCCGAGGAAGTTGGCTATAATTTTGAACTCCTGAAAGTGGTTCAGAAAATAAACGAAAATCAGCGCTGCCAGATAGTTAAAAAGGCGAAGAGCTCGCTATGGAACCTAGACGGCAAAACCATAGGCATACTAGGGCTTTCCTTCAAACCCGATACGGATGATATGAGAGAGGCACCTTCAATAGATATCATAAGACAACTTCAATACGAGGGAGTTAAGATAAAAGCTTATGACCCTCAGGCAATGGAAAATGCTAGCCTAGTACTTCAGGATGTGGACTTCTGTCAGGACCCCTATCAAGTAGCTGAAGAGAGTGATGCTCTGATTATAGCTACCGAGTGGGACGAGTTTAAGAACTTGGACTTATTAAAAGTTAAAAGTTTGCTTAAGCAGCCAGTTATAATCGACGGTAGGAATATATTTGACCCTGCCGAGATGAGAAGACTAGGATTTATCTATCAAGGAGTAGGACGATGAAACTACTTGTTACGGGTGGCGCTGGTTTCCTTGGCTCACACCTCTGCAACTTTTTGCTCTCTAAAGGTCATAGTGTAATTTGTGTAGATAATCTTATTACAGGCAATATGGCCAATATTCAACACTTGGTCGATAATAGAAACTTTAAATTCATTGAGCAGGATATAACCGAATATATCCCTGACAAAGACATTAACTATGTGCTCCATTTCGCTAGCCCAGCAAGTCCTATTGATTATCTGAAGCTTCCCATAGAGACGTTGAAAGCAGGCTCACTGGGAACATTTAACGCCTTAGATTTAGCTAATAAGAAGAATGCTAAATTTCTACTCGCCTCAAGCTCGGAAGTTTATGGAGACCCACTGGTCAACCCTCAAGAAGAAGACTATTGGGGGAATGTGAATCCTGTGGGTCCGCGAGCAGTATATGATGAAGCTAAGAGATTTGCCGAAGCCTTAACAATGGCTTATCATCGTAAACACGGAATCGATACGAAAATTGCCCGGATATTTAATACATATGGTCCCCGAATGAGGAAAGACGATGGCAGAGCTATCCCTATGTTTATTACCCAGGCACTCAATAATGAATCGCTAACCGTCTTTGGCGATGGCTTGCAAACAAGAAGCTTTTGCTATGTCTCAGATTTAATTGAAGGCATATACAAGCTAATGCTATCAGATATGAATGAGCCAGTAAACCTGGGTAATCCTAATGAGATAACCATTTTAGAGCTTGCCCGGAAGATACTTGAAATCACCAACAGCAAAAACAAGATAGTTTATAAGCCACTGCCTGAAAACGACCCCAAGGTTAGACGACCAGATATAACTAGAGCCCGGGAGAAGTTAGGCTGGACCCCAGAAGTCCCATTGGATGAAGGGCTCAGAAAGATGATGGAATGCGAACTTCTGAGAGTTAGTACCGAAGATAGGTACAGGAAGAATTCAAAAATGGCGTAGGAGAGCCAAAACATTCAGGGGTATACAGTTTTTAGGAGGAATCAGGAGGAAGCATAAATAAGCATGAATAAGTATGACGTTGTAATTGCGTATAGGATATATCCGAAGCCATCTTTAACTGGCCCCAAGGTGGCGATTATCGTCCTTAACTGGTTTTTCTCCACCTATGTATATTTCGCGGAAAAAATAAAGTTGACACCATTCTCTCGGCAGTGAAGGATTTACAAAGAAACTGGAGAGGATATTGAAGCGAGACCTTTTTCCAAAGAAGGGCGGACGC
>CAZVBB010000187.1:0-2642 GCA_964625285.1 uncultured bacterium
TTCATGCGAGTTAAGTAAAGCTTATCTTACGCTAAATAGATTAAATATCAAAATTACAGATTAAAATTGACAGATCTGCTGTCATTTTTGCTTTGTCATTTTGGATCATCGTTTCGGTTCCATTCCTTTTGCACAAGCGATGAGCGCCTTTGGCGCAATTTTGATTTTTGATTTTTACATTTGACTAACGGGGTTTATCTCGCACTCTCTATCTTGTAATCTCCCCGATGACGCTCACGAAGTTCACCAATTTTAGAGCGGTTCCAGTTATTAATACGACTGTAGTATCCAACGATGCGGGTTATTCCATAGACATCGTCACTCTGGCAGTGTGGGCAATTCTCTCTAAGTCCACGAGCATTTCGGGAGCACTTCTTGCAAATGGTAAATTCAGGTGAGATTGTTAATTGCGCAGCCTGAGTCTTCTCCCATGTTTTGCGAACGAGAGACAGAATGCTTTCTGGGGAAGGGCTCTGCTCACCAATAAAGGCATGGATAATTGCGCCGGACTCAATCAGAGTATGAAAACGAGCCTGCTTCACAATTCTGTCAATAAGGCTTATTGGAGCATCAGCGCGGAAATGAATGCTGTTAGTGTAATAGCCTTCGTCTTCTTCTATGTTGCCCTTGATGACTGCTGCTGCCTCTGGGTACTGACGCAAATCAACCTTAGATAGTCTGCGAGTAGCTGATTCTGCCGGGGATTCCTCAAGAGTAAAGTGCAGGGAATATTTCTTGCTGTACTCCATTGCTTTGATATTCATAAAGGAAATTATCCGTAACCCTAACCTATAAGTCTCTTCATCATCATGCAACTCCTTTCCTGTAAGGTGCTGAACGCATTCATTAAGCCCAATGAGACCGATGATGTAAGTTGCCTGGTCTAGGTCAATGTATGGCCTGCCATCCGGAGCAACTTTGCCCACCTCCCACATTGGCATATCAGGAGAGCCCATCATGTCATGAATAAATTTTTTCTTCTCCAGATGAGCCTCTATTGCCAGTTTCATTGCTCGATCAATTTCTTCATAAAGTTTACTAATGTCTTTGCCTGCCCGATATGCCGATTGCGGAAGGTTTATTGTTACATTCTGAAATCCGCAGAAGCGCATACTCTCCGGATGCTCAATCATATAGTTATCTTTGATTTTTGTGCGCAGGCGACAACAAGCAGCCAGAGTAATTTCATCGCGGTCAAATATAAAATATGGTGTTCCATTCTCACTGGAAATCTTACAAGCATATTTTAGTAGCTCATATTGTTTAGGATCATCAAATGCTCCCTGGGAAATATGAAGATCGCACTTTGGAAAAGCAAACAAATTTCCGTATCTATCTCCAGCTCTCCAGACATCAAGCATTGCCTTTGCAAAACGCTGTGCTTCCCTTTCATACTCTTTATAGGTTTTTCCTGTATATTTTCCTTTTGGCCCAATGGCAGGAACATCTCGCAGGTAGGATGGCACTTCCAGATTAATATTAAAATCAAGGAATAGAGTTTGGCCTCCACGCGAGAATGCATTCTGGCTTCCGCTAAAAATTAAATATTGTGCTTCCTGTAACAATTCTGTATCACTTTTCCCAACAAGGTAAGGAGCATAAAATATGTTTATATAACCCACCCCAAGTGCTCCTGCATAATATGCCTGAAGAGAGGCAAGAAAGGTGTTAAGATGCCCTGTAAGGGTGCGGGCGTGGGTGGCAGGGGCAGAGGAAGTGTCCAGATTTCCCAACTCCAAGCCAAACTTTTTTAAATACTCAAGGCTATGCGAGCTACAATAAACGCGGGGATAGCCAATATCATGAATGTGAATCATCCCTGTAAGATGAGCATTTGCAACCGGAGCACTAAAAACACGCTGGAGCATATACTGCTTGATAATATTTTCTGCAATTGTCAGATTGATTGCCTCAGGGTTGTTAGCGGTGATATTACTATTCTCATTGCTTTTAGAATGGAGCAAGCTGTGAAGGTCATGAGCGGGCATGCCAATCAGCCCCTGCTGGGTGAGTTTGGTTTGGTAGCCGCGATTAAAAAGCTCATTGTCAACAAGCTCACGGATGAGACTGGTAGAGATTTGAGAAAGTTCCTGGCTAAGAATTCTCTTCTCCACTGCTGCTGCAATAGAGTCTGCCACAGACGGCGATATCTCAGCTTCTTTTATCAATGCCTGGGCGACCTTTGCCTTATCCCAGGAAGTAACTTCATCCTGCCTTTCTCCCGTGACAAGTAGTGAGATGTCTGTTGTCTGTCTTTTCTTTTCTATTTCCTTGCGAACCTTAAGTTCTTCTCTTTGTCTCCTGCGACGGTCGCGATAAAGAATGTAAGCCTTTGCCGTCTGGGCATGCCCTGTTTCTATGAGAACTTTTTCCACGGCATCCTGTATCTCTTCAATGTCTGGGGTTGCAGTGCCATTTTTTTCTTTCAGGTAGAAGACGACAGCACGGGATAGTTCTGACGCCATAAATCTATCCTCTCCACCTACCGCTTGGGCTGCCTTAAAAATTGCCTCAGTAATTTTTTCTTCATCAAATGACACTAGCCTTCCATCTCGTTTCTTTACTTTTGTAAATAATGCCAATTCTACTTCTTTTGTTTCTTGCTCTAACTTCATTTTACATCTCCTTCCTGGTTAGTTCGT
>CAZVBB010000188.1:0-2641 GCA_964625285.1 uncultured bacterium
AGACTCCAGTAAAGGATTCCTGGGTTTTCTTCCACTTTCCAGGGCAAAACGCCCTTCACATCTATTATCACCCCATTAGAGGCCTTGCCTCTAACGGGGTGCACACCAGAATTACCATGCAGTAGTTGAAGATATGCCTTGAGCCCCTTTTTTTGAAATGCCCTGTGGGGAACGGCTAATACAATAGCATCATATTTGCCTCCTCCTTTGAAAGGGTCTCCAACTGTTTTCAGGGCCAACTGTTCTAACTGGAGAGGGTTTACAAGTGGGTCATAAACTCGAACATTAACCCCATAACTTTCCATTTCCCGCACCAGCTCTATTACCCGACTGTTGCGGATGTCTCCCACATTCTCCTTGAAGGTTACGCCTAAGACCAGGATTTTTGCTCCCCGGACTGCTTTGTCTGCCCGGGCGAGAAGTTTTACGGTCTCTTGTGCAATATAAATTCCTATAGAATCATTGACTCTTCTACCTGCAAGTATAATCTGAGGATGATGGCCCGCCTCCTCTGCCTTATGGGTGAGATAGTAAGGATCCACTGGAATGCAATGGCCACCCACCAGCCCTGGTTCAAAGGGTAGAAAGTTCCACTTGGTCCGTGCCGCTGTTAGCACTGCCTTTGTGTTTAATCCTATTTTGTGAAATAGAATGGCAAGCTCATTCATAAGAGCAATGTTCAGATCGCGCTGAACATTCTCAATTACCTTGGCAGCCTCAGCGGTTTTAATGTCCGGGGCGCGATAAACCCTCGTCTTTATTATCAGTTCCCATACATTGGCAATAACTTCTAATGTTTCCCTATCCTGAGCGGCTACTACCTTTACTACTTTCTCGAGGGTGTGCTCCTGGTCGCCCGGATTAATGCGCTCGGGAGAGTAACCTATCTTAAATCCTTTTCCTGCCTTGAGTTTTGACTCTTGCTCTAAAATTGGCAGGCAGACATCCTCTGTCACTCCCGGATAGACAGTGGATTCATAGACAACAATAGTGTCAGGGGAAAGGTTTTGCCCTACTAAACGGCTTGCTTCTCTGAGGTGGCTTAAGTCAGGGCGCTTATATTGGTCCACAGGTGTGGGAACGGTTACGACAATGAAGGATGCCTGACGCAAAACTGCTGGGTTGGTAGTAAACTCCAGATGAGGCGCTCTCAGTTCCTCTTTATTTGCTCCGCTGATAGAATCATGCCCTTTTTGAAGTTCAAGTATTCTACTTTTATTTACATCAAATCCTATGGTGGAGAGAACTTTACCTAATGCTATGGCAAGAGGAAGTCCTACATAGCCTAAACCTACTATAGCCACATGAGAAGGAAGATGAGGTTTCATATTTTACTCTCCTTACACCAGTCACAAGTTAACAAGTTGACAAGTAAACAAGTTGACAAGTTAACAAGTTACCAATCACCAATTACCAATCACCAAACACCAATTACCAATCACCAGTTACCAATTACCAATCACCTAAATTTCTAGCAAGATGTCCTTAGCCCAGTTGCGATTATTTAGATACCATTCTACTGCCCGGTGAATACCTTCTTCTAAAGTTACCTGTGGCTCCCAGGATAAGAGCTTCCGCGCCCTGGAAATATCTGCCCAGGTGGCAGGTACATCGGAGGGATGACGCGGCTTGTATTTTATCTCTGCCTGTCGTTCTACCAACCGTTCAATAAGGCGAAGCACTTGCAAGAGCTTTATCGGTCGGTCACTACCAAGATTAATAATCCCATAGCCTGTTGGTTTGAGCGCTGATAGAGTACCCCGGGCAATGTCATCCACATAGGTGAAATCTCGCTCCTGAGTGCCATCTCCATAGATGAAGACGGGATTTCCTTCAGTAACTTGTTTGATAAATTTAAAGATGCTCATATCGGGCCGCCCTGCTGGGCCATAGACCGTGAAATATCGCAGAATGGTGATGTCTAAATTATAAAGGTAATGGTATGTATAACACAATACTTCGGCTGCTTTTTTGGAAGCAGCGTAAGGCGAAAGAGGTGCATCGGTAAGTTGGTCTTCCCGGAAAGGACGTTTCATCTCTCCATATATGCTTGAAGTGGAGGCAAGAATGATTTTTTTTACCTCAAATTTTCGGCACAGCTCCAGAAGGTTTAGTGTACCAGTAAGGTTGGTATTGTAGTATGCCCAGGGGTCCTTTGTGCTCTGCCGAACGCCTGCTCTGGCAGCGAGGTTAATAACTGCGTCGAAGGATTTTCTTCCCCGGTGCTCCTCAAATACTCTGGCAACTTCAGATTGATTACTAATATCCGTCCGGTAAAATGTAAAATTTGATTTATCTCTCAACTGGTGCAAACGCCATTCTTTGAGGCGGACATCATAAGCGTCATTTAGATTATCTATTCCTATGACAGCATTGCCATCATGCAGTGCCAGTTCAGTTACATTCCAACCGATAAAACCAGCACAACCAGTAATTAATAAGGTCTTAGGTGTTAGGTCTTGGGTGTTAGTAACCATTGGCATCGTATCTCTTTGGTTCTTCGATTCATAAATTCGGTTACGAATTGTCTCATCAAAAATCTATGTGAAATCATATCATTGCCTCATATAAAAAGCTATATAAAATGCATTAAATACTTGCATTTTATTGATTACACAGACGTCGTTGCGAGGAGCGCTAG
>CAZVBB010000189.1:0-2636 GCA_964625285.1 uncultured bacterium
GACGCAGACAAAACCAAAAGGGTTTTTTTAGTTTTTCAGGAGGGGTTCATCCCCCCGAAAAAAAAGAAGCAACAAGGAATAAGAAAATAGAGAATGCGCTTCTACCGCAACAGGTGGTCATCCCGCTCTGCCAGCATTTAGGCGCCCCTACAGAACCTGTGGTCTCCGCTGGAAGTCAAGTGAAAACTGGTGAGGTAATCGGGCGTGCTACAACAAAGGTATCAGCACCAGTTCATTCAAGCATCTCCGGAGAGGTAATCAAAATTGGGGCTTTTTCCCACCCTTTAGGATTGAGCAATGCTCTATCTATAGTTATTAAATCTGATGGAAAAGATGAATGGGTAAGTGAAACAAAGACTCTCAATCAAAAGCCTGATAGCTTAACGGCTGAGGAGATAAAAGAGATTATCAAAGAAGCTGGTATTGTTGGACTGGGGGGTGCTCAGTTTCCAACGCATATTAAACTTTCTCCACCGAAGAATGTAGATATCTATATACTTAACGGAGCTGAATGTGAACCATATCTGACCTGTGATGAGCGCCTGATGGTGGAAAATCCAGGAGGTATTGTTAAAGGGTTCCAGTTGTTAATGAAGGCTGCCAATATCAAAAAAGGATATATTGGGATTGAAAATAATAAGCCGGAAGCAATAAAGGCAATTGAGGAAAAAATTGCGGAATTGCCAAATCTTGAGTTAAGAGTCATTAAGACAAAGTATCCCCAGGGAGGAGAAAAACAGCTAATTAAGGCGCTTCTGAGAAGGGATGTCCCATCTGGATGTTTACCATTTGAGATTGGGGTGCTGGTAAGTAATGTGGGAACAGCTTTTGCGGTCTGGGAGGCAGTTGAGCGGCGAAAGCCACTTATTGAAAGAGTAATAACCGTCACTGGTTCCGGGATAATGGAGCCGAAAAATTTGAGGGTGCGGATTGGAACATTAATTTGTGACCTTATTAATGAGAATTGTGGGGGTTATCGGGAAGAGTCAAGTAAGATTATCACAGGAGGCCCGATGATGGGCATGGCACAGTGGACAAGCGAGACTCCTGTCATTAAAGGGACCTCGGGCATTCTCGTTCAGATAGCTGAAGAAATTGATAGCGGAGAATATCTTGATTGTATCAGGTGTGGGAAGTGCACTGCCGCGTGTCCGGTGTCTCCATATCAATTGATGCCTAATATGATTTTTGCGCTGGTGCGTAGGGAGCGGTTTGCCGAAACAGAAGATTATGGGCTTCTTGATTGCATTGAATGCGGTGCCTGTGCCTATGCCTGTCCAGCAAGAATACCTCTCATCCAGTCAATTAAATATGCAAAGAGCGAAAGAAGTAAAAAATAATAAGAACCTGGTTGTATCTGTCTCTCCTCATCTTCGCGGGAAAATGACGACCATGCGAATTATGTGGGAGACGATTCTCTCTCTTTCACCTGCAGCTATGGTAGGCATCTATATCTTTGGTGTTGCTGCAGCCTCCGTTATTCTTACTGGAATTATCAGCGCTATCCTTACTGAAGCTTTGATTCAGAAGTTCTGCCGAAAAAAAGTTACCATTAGTGATGGAAGTGCTGCTCTTACTGGAATGCTCCTTGCTCTTACCCTTCCCCCGGGACTACCATTGTGGATGGCTGGAATAGGAGGGGTAATTGCTATATCTCTTGGGAAACAAGTATTCGGCGGACTTGGAAAAAATCCTTTTAATCCCGCTCTCGTAGGGCGGGCAATTCTCGTTATTTCTTTCCCTGAACAAATGACAACCTGGAGAAAGCCAACTCCTGGCATTTTTAATGTTGATGCTGTATCTGCTGCCACTCCTCTCGGAATCCTCAAAGAAGAAGGTGCCGCCACTGCTATCGCTGAGGTGTCTTTACTGGATGCATTTCTTGGAAATATCGGCGGCTCTATTGGCGAGGTTTCTGCTGTTGCTCTTCTTATAGGAGCAGTTTTTCTTCTCATTAGAGGGCACATCTCAGCAGAAATACCCATTTCTTTCATAGCTACAGTAATGCTATTTACAATGCCATTCTGGTTGCACAATCCGGAAAACTATGCCAGCCCCGTCTTTCACTTGCTCACCGGAGGGTTACTCTTGGGAGCTTTCTTTATGGCAACGGATATGGTTACCACTCCTCTTCTGCGAAAGGGAAAGCTTATCTTTGGGATTGGATGTGGCCTAATTACAGCCTCTATCAGGCTTTTCGGCGGCCTTCCGGAGGGGGTTTTGTTTGCAATTCTAATAATGAATGGCGTTACTCCTTTAATTGACCGCTACACCAGGCCGCGCTATGGGAGAAAAAAATGAGCGAGATGAAAAAGCTAATATTGGTGCTTGCGGCTGTCTGCTTTGTTGCTGCATTTGGGCTTGCTCTGTCGTATCAGTTGACCAGGGAAAGGATTGCTGCCGCACAGCTGGAGTTTGAGTTGAGGGCAGTAAGAGAGGTTGTTGCTCTTGACCATATGGATATTCCTGTGATAATTGAGAAGAAGGAGCTTGCTGGGATTCCCGTTTATCGTGCAGTAAGAGATATTGAGCCAGTTGTGTTGGGAGTAGCGGTGGTAGGATATGGCCGCGGTTTTTCCGGCCCAGTAAAAATTATTGTTGGAATAGATACGAAAGGGGTAATCACAGGAATTGAG
>CAZVBB010000190.1:0-2630 GCA_964625285.1 uncultured bacterium
TTTTAGGCACATAGGCACTAAGGCACAGAGTTTAATAGCAGAGCATTTTTCCTTGCGCCTTGTCTTTATTCTTTGTGCCTTTGCCACTTTGTGCCTTTCAGTCAACGGAGTTGACTGAGTATTTATCTCATCTTGCACTCCCAATCAAGAAAAATCACTCTGAGTACTTTATTGACTTTATTTTCTGATAATTAAGTATTGTGTCCCAGGAATTTACAGAACTTCGGTTTGCTCTTTAAGCAAGTCCACTACAGAACTTATAGAATTAATCTGGAAATCTAATTTTGGGTCAAATTTTAACTTCACCACTTTACTCTTCCGTTTTCTTATGCTCTAATTTCAATTGAGCGGTTATCATTGCTTTGTGTAATTTTTCTGTAAACAATTCTTTCGGTGGCAATTTTGTTAAATATTCAGCAACTTTTATTTTATCTTGTGGTAAAAACAATAATTCTACCTGCTCTTTACCTTTTTCAGTGCAAAGGATAATTCCAACGGGTTTATTTTCACCTTCATCCATTTCATATTTTTCAATGTATCTTAAATAGAGTTCCATTTGACCTTTATATTCTGCCCTAAATTTATCCAATTTCAAATCTATCACTATAAAACACTTCAATTTTCTATGATAAAATACCAAATCCATATAATAATCTATATCATCAAGTGTGATTCTTTTTTGCCTTGCTACAAAATAAAAATCTCTCACCAATTCAAGGATAAATTTTTCTAATGCATTTAATATTGCTCTTTCTAAATCTTTTTCACTATATGTATCGTGGAGTTCAAGAAAATCTAATACATAAGGATCCCTAAAAACCAACTCAGGTGTCATTTTATCCTTTTCTTTTAATTCTCGTAATTGATTTTCAATAGTTTTCTCGGGCAATTTTGATAAGACGGTTCTTTCATAAAGCATAGTACCTATTCTTTCATCAAGGGTGCGTGTGCTCCAGTGTTCTTTCTGGCATAGAGTAGCATAAAATTGACGTTTTAAGTCATCTTTTATTGGTAAAAGACTTCTTATATGGGTCCAGCTTAGCTCTTTGAATTCTCCACGCAGTGCGTGGAGAATTGGATAAGTTTCATATAACTGAACCATATACCACAAATTTTGAGAAGAGAAGCCCTTTCCATATTTTTGAGTTAATTGTACAGTTAGCGATTGCATTATTTGTTTTCCATACTCTGCCCTATCTGATTTTATTATCTCCTCTTTGATTGTCTTACCAATATTCCAGTAAAGCAACACCATTTCCTGATTGATAGTAGTGGCAACCCTTCTCCTTGCCTGTTCAATCAAGCCAGCAATCTTATCAAAAACTTGCACTGAACTCCGTATCAAGTACGGGGCAGGCTTTGTTTCAGTAAGCCTTTTACCCTTCTTAATCTTTTTCATATTAAAATTACCTTAAGACAGATATAAAATTCTAAATTTCCCCCAAAACCGTCCCCGTTTTATCTTATGATTTTTATTTCCTCTTTTGTTGATTGAGTATTCCCCCCTGTAATTTTCAATTTTCAAAATAAGTCAATAATTAAGTGTTGTGTCCCAGGAATTTGCATATCATAACCGGGATCCTTATTTGCCAGTTCCTTTTGTAAATCCCTAAAACCTGTGCTGAGCGAAGTCGAAGCATCACTCACTCCAAAAAGGGAAAGCAGGTATTTGTTCAGGACAAGATATTTTTCTATATTCATATCTATTTACCTGATTTAAAACAAGTCAAGTTCTTTAATTTGATACTACACAGGTTTTGATTTAATTATTTTTCTCTTAAGTTCACTACTATCCTTTATTCCCAACTTTTCAAAAACAAACTTTTCAACATGTTTAGCCATCTTAAAACATTCTTTAGCCTCTTTCACCGAAGGGATATAAAATTGGATATCTTACTTCTATTGCATAGAATGTGAGTTTACTAACATCAAGCTTGCTAAATTCTGATGCTTGATCTGAACAGAGTTTCAATAGAAAAGCAAGATTATGAGTCTTCCCAAATTCCACATTTTTTGAAACAAGAAATGCCTTCAATAATTTTTCAACTGCTTGCTGAGCGTGAAAGCATACAGTGCTCGTAACCATTTCCTCCTCTGAAAATTTAATCTCATGCTCTATTGTTCTAATATCTTCCATCGCCTTTATGAGCCAATTTTTAATCTTCTCGTCAATCATATAGTTACTCCTTCTTTCAGGGCTTCTCTTGTTACAGTGCCTATCATTTTTTGACAATACTCTACTTCTCCCTCTGATTTGATTATTATATCTGCATCAATATAATCATCTGCTAATTTATTTCTTATTTCTGTAGAAATTCTTATCTTATCTTTAATAGAAATTTCTTTGGGTATAACAATGAGTAAGTCATAGTCACTGAATTTGTTATAATCTCCTCTTGCCATTGAGCCAAAAAGTATCATGCTCTTAACATTTATTCTTTCAGCAGCTAAGACTTTCTTAACATTTCTTTTAATCGTTCCAAGTTTTTTATCCATATCTTATCTCCATCAATTTCTTAAACTCTGGTTCAATATAACGGATTTCTGCTGTGTGCTTACCCAATCAAGAAAAATTACTCTGAGTACTTTACTGACTTTATTTTCTGATAATTAAGTATGGTGTCCCAGGA
>CAZVBB010000191.1:0-2621 GCA_964625285.1 uncultured bacterium
GTCGATGTGAAAACCATAGAATCTGCTCTTTTCCTGGTAGCGGCAATGATATTAATATTTCTGGTGTATATGGCATTGGTGTATATTTTAAGGGGATAGGCTGAAGGCGAGATCGCATAGGGCATAGAGCAAAACGCAATGTTAAAATCACAATATACAAATTCCAGAGCAATCAAAAACGCATTTCTTCTTCGATCGGTATATAATCAAGGTCAGATAGGGACTAAGAAGTTACGATAAATCGGAGTGGTTAAAAATTTTTGGAAAAAACTAAACTGTTACCCATTATCAGCGGGAGGTGATTCAAATGAGCGTGCCTATGCATAGTGAGCGGGGATGGGAAATGCTATCTCGTCCGGGCATCAGAATGCTGGTCGGTGGAGTGTATTCATTCTGGGCAGGGGCCATAAATTGTGTAACGACGCTGACTATCTTCTTTGAGAGAGCGTCACATGTATCGGGGAGACTGAGTGACGTAGGAATGAATCTGGTCCTGTTTCCCATCGATGCTCTACTTGTTTTCCTGATTTGGGTCGGCTTTGTCTTTGGGGCATTCCTGGCTGGAAAGTTACTGGACCGCATTGGACTTACACCCTGTTTACTGCTGGTAGCGGGTATACTTACTATCGGGGCCCTTCTTGTCCGGGGCGGCTTGTACGCTGAGACATCCGACGATTATGGTTTCGGGAGGATGATGATAGCCTTCGTCATACCAATCGCAATGGGTTTTCAAAATTCGCTTACCTCACAGCTGCCCATTGGCCGGACTACGCACTGGACAGGGGATTCAACCGATCTCGGCACTGCTCTGGCAAAAGGTAACTACTTTCTTGCCTTTTACAACACTCTCAAGATTATGAGCTTTATTTGCGGGGCTGCTATATCCGGTTACCTGGTAGGAATTGTCGGTCTGCCATCCCCATACGAGCTTCTTACGATTGCTGCAGCGTTCATCTTGGTGACCCTCATCCTGCACTGGGTGAACCTGACTCTCCACAAGTCATCAACGCCTCTTCGCCCCAGCGATAGCAATCAGGACTGGTAAAACAGAGAACCATAGGACTTCCTCTAGACGCTTCCGTGTCCCTCGTGGGATAGAGTCCTAAAGAAGCTGTCCGAAACTATGATTTTACGAGGTTCAACCTCGTAGAGGTTGAACCTCCTCCCTCATAAGATGAAATGAAAAGACCAAAATTTGTTAATGATCAAATTTATCATGTTTATAACCGGGGTGTAGAAAAACGAAATGTATTTTTGGATGACAGAGATTATTTTCGATTTATTCACAATCTTTTTGAATTTAACGATGAAAGACCAGCAGAAAATCTTTACTCTGAGGTTCAACCTCGAAAGTTGTTAGTGAAAATTTTAGTATTTTGCCTGATGCCAAACCATTACCATTTACTTTTAAGACAGGAAAAAGAAAATGGGATCGTTAAATTTATGCAAAAACTGGGCACTGGTTATACAATGTATTTCAACCAAAAACATGACAGGGTAGGAGCTCTGTTCCAAGGAAGATTTAAGGCTATTTTAATTGATAAAGAACCCCATTTCTTTTATCTACCATGTTATATCCACATCAACCCTTTAGATTTAATTGAATCCAAGTGGAGAGAGGGAGAAATTAAAGATTATCAAGGCGCAATTGATTTTTTAGAAAATTATCGCTGGTCGAGCCATTCTGATTATGTTGGAAAGAAAAATTTCCCCTCAGTTACTCAGCGAGAATTTCTTCTAGATTACTTCCGAGGTGAAAATCAATATAAGAAATCTATTGAAAATTGGCTAAAAGAAATGGACCTAGGAGTAACAAAAGAAGCGATATTAGAATAAATCCTATGATCCTATGAGGTTCAACCTCGTAGAGGTTGAACCTCATAAACTTGACAATAGGAGAAATATACAATATAATCATCAGGTAGTATAGGATTTCAAAATATAAAAAAGTATTGAGCTCTTTTTAAAGCATAGGAATTTTCCTAAATTCCTATTGCGGATTAGGGATTTTGAGGGAAAGAATCTGCTTTCCCTCATGGGGTGACAGTCCGCCTCAGGCGGACGCCCGAGGGGCGGAGCCCCTTAGGGAAGGTATCCGCCGAGGCGGATAGCTTAGTGGCGGCGTAGCTCAGTTGGTTAGAGCAGCGGAATCATAATCCGCGTGTCCGGGGTTCGAATCCCTGCGCCGCCATCATTTTTTAGGTGAATAGACTGTAGGCTAAAGGTAGGAAGGCAAAGAGTAGAGAGTAGAGAGTAGAGAGCATGGGACACTTATTAACTTGGTAATTGGTAATTTTCCTTTCCTGAACAATTTGCAATTTGCAATTTACAATTTACAATTTGCTGGACTTGTTAACTTGTTAACTGGTGTTCTGGTGACTATTTTAATGAGTGAGGAAAATGGAGTTTAAGCCACTTAATAAGTCAGCTCAGGAGGAGTTATTGTCAATTGCCCGTTTTTCTATCACAAGCTATGTGTTGGATGGAAAAATTCCTCTCTTTGAAGCGAAAGAACCAGCGCTCACTGAGAAAAGAGGTGTGTTTGTAACCATTACCAGCAGGGAAAACTTGAGGGGATGCATTGGGCAACATGAGTCGGATATTCCTCTTTGTCAACTGAC
>CAZVBB010000192.1:0-2610 GCA_964625285.1 uncultured bacterium
TAAGGTTAAAGAGATCATAACAATGATCAAAAGGAACGAAATTAAAACGATGATCCAATAAATCAAATTGTAAACCTTAATCTATTTTCAACGAAGATCAGGATAAACAATTAAAGGAAAGGTGAATTAAATAAAGTAAAACACACTGAACCACTTGCATTTTATTGATTATATAGGGCGTCACAAAAGTGCCGCCCTTGATCATAGGCTGGAACGTGTTTTGTGACAGCCTGATTGATTAATACTAATGGGGGTGCAAATATTTATCATGCTATGTATGGCTGGCCATTGAACTTCCTTTTTACCAAAGTAAAGCAAATGATGTCAAGAAAAATCAATTCTATAAGAATAAGCCCTCTAAAATAGTTACCTTTCATCCCAAATTCTTATTTCAAGGCGCATCTTTAACTTATTGGATTATTCGTTTTTTCGAGCTTGGATTAAGTTACAGTATTCGCAATTGGGGCTTCCCTCCGGCATTGGAGAGTACAATGAGAGAGCAGCATCTTTGACTATTTTCTTAGCTGATTCAACGTTGGTTTCTATTTTTATTAATTCTACATGAAACTTGACTATGCCATCTTCCCTTACTTTCAGGGGCCAATAATATAACAGATAGGCAATATCCATAATTTCATATCCGCTTGCCTTCAGCATCAGGCAATAACAGTCCAGTTGCACCTGGTAATACTTCCTGGGGTCTTCTCTTAGCTCATATCCTCTTGTTTTGTAGTCCAGGGGAATGTGAAGGTTATTTTTTATCAGGCAATCATCCAATGCGCCTGATAGGCAAACGGCAAGTGATTTATCCTCATAGCATAAGTTGGTGTTTTTCCAGCTTCTCCACTTTTCCAGCAGGGTAATATCAGGAAAAAGCTTTCCAGTCACCATGCCTTCAATTTCAGGAGGCAATTCATTTTTCAAGCGGTAGCCGTCAAAATATTTTTTAATCACAATATCCATCCCGCTAGGCAAAGACGGAAATATGCCGCGCGGTCTCTTTATATCTCTGTTTTTCTCAAGCCAGAAACAACGCGGACAATCCAAAAAAATATTCAAACTGGAAGGAGACAAATTTATCTTAGAGGTCATAATATTTTTTGCCTTTTAATTTTTCGGGAAGATATTCTTCTTTTACGCGACCTCCCTTAAAATCATGGGGATATTTATACCCCTTACCATAACCAAGATCTTTCATAAGATTAGTCGGCGCATTGCGCAAGTGGAGTGGAACTGGAAGAGCGCCATGTTTTTTCACATCTTCCAGTGCTTTCTTATATGTTGTGAGGGCAGAGTTACTTTTTGGGGCATTTGCAAGATAGATTGCTGTTTGGGAAAGAGGTAAATAATCCTCAGGTCTTCCCACAAAGTGGACGGCATCCTTACAGGAAACCGCAAGGGTAAGCGCTTGCGGCTCAGCGTTTCCAACATCCTCTGCGGCGAATATTACCATCCTCCTTGCTATAAAAAGCGGGGCCTCCCCTGCTTCCAGCATTCTCGCGAGCCAATATACGGCAGCATCAGGATCAGAACCCCTTAAGGATTTTATGAACGCAGATATAAGATTATAATGCTCCTCGCCTTTCTTGTCATAGATTAGGGGAAGTTCTTTTACAATTTCCTTTATTCTACTTAGCGTTATCGTTCTTTTATCTCTTTTCTCTGCCGTAAGGACTGCAAATTCCAGAATATTAAGAGCAACCCGCCCGTCACCGACTGAGATTTCTGCTATGTAATCTCTCACGTTTTCTGAAATGTCCGGATTTAATCCTTTTAATCCTCTTTCATCTACAATGGCTCTATCTATGATAATTCTTATCTCTTCTTTTGAAAGTGGGTAAAAAATATAAACAGTTGTGCGGGAAAGCAATGGAGAAATTATCTCAAATGAAGGATTTTCAGTAGTTACACCTATAAGAATTATCGTCCCATCCTCAACATAGGGTAAAAATGCATCTTGCTGTGCTTTATTGAATCTGTGTATCTCATCTACGAATAAAACGGTTCTATCTTTTATTAAATTTGCTTCTGCTATTGCCCTCCTTACATCACTCACGCCAGATAGCACCGCACTGAATGAGGTAAGTCTATATCCTTTTAGTGTTGCTATGAGTCTTGCAAGTGTGGTCTTGCCAGTTCCAGGAGGTCCCCAGAATATCATTGAGTGGAGCTCCCCCTTCGCTACTGCCTCTCTTATTGGCCCTTTTCCTGAAAGAAGATGAGTCTGCCCCACAAACTCATCAAGGGTGACAGGCCTCATCCTCTCCGCAAGAGGCGGTCTTTTCTTTTCTACAAATAAGTCTTGCATAACCACAAATTTCACTTTTCCTATGCTCTATGCCTTCAACCTATCTCTATGACTTGATGCTATGTGCTGCTCTGTCAACTAAATAATAGTCTGATATTCCTACACAGATTCCTGAAAAGTAGCGAGTAGCAAGTAGAGAGTAGAGAGAATTATTTCCATTTGTTGATTAATGATTCAAGCATTGCTCTAATCTCGTTTAAAACTCCTACACGCTTATTTATTGTTTCTTGTGATAGCAATTTCTTTAACCTTTTATATCTTCCTCTTGACTCACCTGCTGAGCCTTTGGACATTCTGAAGAA
>CAZVBB010000193.1:0-2609 GCA_964625285.1 uncultured bacterium
TAGGAGTATTTGAGATGAGTCCCTTCGCCAAAGGCACTGAGGCAATAGCAAGATTTCTTTCCCAGCTTGATGCAACAGTAGTAATAGGAGGAGGAGATACAGTTTCAGCAATAAGACACTTTGGTCTCACAGATTGTTATAGTCATGTCTCCACCGGAGGGGGAGCCTCGTTGGAATTCCTGGAAGGAAAAACGCTACCCGGCATCGCCGTTCTTGAGGACAAGGATAGTTGTAATTGAGGTCTCTGAAAAAATACCCAGAGACCTCTGAATTAGAGATTTCGGACTTTTTCAGAAATCTCTAATTAGTACCAAGGTGAAAAAGGACATAACATGCAGAAGAAGTTGATTGCAGGAAACTGGAAAATGAATAAAACCTCCGCTGAAGCTACCATCCTTGTCAGGGCACTGCAAAAAAATATAGGAGCAATAAACGAGGTTGAGGTTATTTTATGTCCGCCTTTTACCGCACTGGCAGCCGTTTATAATATTACGAGTGGCAGCAATATAACACTTGGAGGTCAGAACCTTCACTGGAAAGATAGTGGTGCCTACACCGGAGAGGTCTCGGCAGCAATGCTTAAAGAGGCAGGGTGTAAATATGTGATTATTGGTCATTCCGAGAGAAGAGAATATTTTGGCGAGACAAACGATACCATTAATAAGAAGCTGAAATCTGCTCTGAGATATGACCTCATTCCAATCCTCTGCATTGGTGAGAAACTGGCCGAGCGAGAAAATGGGAAGGCATTCTACGTCGTTGAAAACCATCTCAGAGAAGGACTAAATGAAATCAATAAAGAGGAAATGGAAAGGGTAGTAATCGCTTATGAACCGGTATGGGCAATCGGAACTGGTAAGGTAGCCACCCCGAATGAGGCAAAGGAAATGCACTTGCTTATCTATGAACTTCTTGATAAAATCTATGGCAAAGGAATCTTTTCATCAATAAGAGTTATTTATGGAGGAAGTGTTACTCCTGAGAACATATCCTCCTTGTTAGATGAGCCTGAGATTTCAGGAGCACTCGTAGGAGGAGCAAGCCTAGAGGTTAACTCCTTCTCTCAAATTATTAGGGCGTCACAAAAGTGCCGCCCTTGATCACACAGATTTTGTGACAGCCTGTCAAATTATTGCAAAGAGGTCTCTGAAAAAATACCCAGAGACATCTGATTATAGAGATTTCTGAATTTCTCAGAAAATCTCGCAAGGAGGATAAAATGATGACTGCTATTCTTATTATTCATGTTTTAGTAAGTGCACTTCTCATTGCTGTTGTCCTGCTTCAGCCAGGAAGAGGAGGGGGCTTTATTTCTGCTCTCGGAGGAGAGGGAAGCCAGAGTCTCTTTGGCGTGGGAACAGCTACATTTCTTACTCGCCTGACCACAATACTTGGAGTTATTTTTCTTATCATCACTCTCTTTCTTACTTTCTTTGTCGCTCGCCCTGCCCCCGCCATCATAGAAGAGACACCCCCGACAACTCAAGAACCCGGGTGATTATATTTGCGTTCTCTGAACTCTACTCCTAATTCATCTCTGGCGATTCTCTTACACTCAGTTATATTTATCCCATCCATATCCAGTGCGGTTACTTCAACGCGAGGAATATATTTCTTGCATTCTAAAATAAACTTTCTTACTTCTTCATATATTCCTTCTCCAAACTGCGGGCAGCAAATGGATAGATACTTTTCCTTGCTCTCCGTATTTAAGCTTATTGAGATTGCCGAGATGAGCCCCGCAAGCTCCGGAACTATGTTTCGCCGATGGATAAGATTTCCGTGCCCATTTGTCACTATTCTTATGGGGATATTGTGTCTCTTCAAGTAGCGAGAAACATAGAGAACCTCATCAAGTCTTATTAGAGGCTCGCCGTATCCACAAAAGACGACCTCTTTATAGGAAGCAGGATTAATAATTGACTGGATGATCTCATCTTGTGTTGGCTCATGGCTCAATTTCAGATTGTGTCCACAGACAAAGTTGGTAACTCGCCGTACACAGAAGACGCAGTTATTTGTGCAGCGGTTAGTAATGTTAAGGTAGAGAGAATCCCTGATTGTATAAGCAATCTTGCCAGATTGCTTTTCTTCAATTCCAAATAACTGCTGTGCATTGAGAGTAGTTATACGAGCGATATCATTAAGACTCAGATTATGTAGCTGCGCCAACTTAGCCGCGATGTACTTGATGAGAGCAGGCTCATTACGCCCACCTTTCTTCTGTTCCGGGGTGAGAAAAGGAGCATCAGTCTCAATCAAAAGCCTATTAGTGGGGATTTTGCGAATAACTTCCCTTAACTGCCCGGCAGCAGGATAAGTTACCTGCCCGGTAATGGAGACATAAAATCCAAGCTGGAGATAATCCGCCGCCACCTCTGCCGTAGATGAGAAACAGTGGAGCACTCCCCGGCAAGCTCCTTCTTCCCTTAGAATACCAAAAGTCTCATTATCAGCCTCGCGACTATGCACAATGAGAGGAAGGTTTGTTTTTATGGCTAATTTTATTTGTTTCCTGAAGAGCTCTTTCTGGCTGGTGTGAGAAGAGTAATTGCGAAAATAATCAAGTCCTGTCTCTCCAACTGCAACTACCTTATCCTCCTGTACTA
>CAZVBB010000194.1:0-2579 GCA_964625285.1 uncultured bacterium
TAGCGCCGCCTGAGCTTATATTTTCAACAACTCCTTCAATTTTTTTATCTGAGCGAAGCCTCACGCTTGAGGTCTCAATATAAACAGGAAGAACGTCTGTTAAATTGAACCTTTTATGTTTCCTTACATCAAAGACAATTTCTTCTGCCATTTGCAACCCCCCCACTATTTATTAGTCACCAGTCACCAGTTTTTCATCTTCACGTCTATATCACCTATTTTAATCTGTGTCAAGGAGAATTATAGCTTGCCATCCCCCAGTTTTACCCCTCCCGCCAAAATTAGACGACAAGACTAAAAATATCAGGGCCTAAATCTTTTATTTTTGGACATCTATCCGGGGTAAAACCCAGCCACAAAGAATAGTTTCTGCTGGATTTGGTACAAAAGGGCAAGTAAAATAGACTGGGGGCGTCTCATGATAAAAAGAGATGACAATACTCCCTGATTTCCTTTGTCTCTGGGGTGGGCTATCAAAAACTATATCTAAGTCGCAGGACAAAGACCATCGACCGCAGAACTGATTATAGAAGATAATAATTTCATCAGATTTGATAGGCTCAATAAAAAAGAATCCGTGGCCATGTGCAATGCTACAGTTAGTACGCTAAGAGTGCGGCGACTACCATGCCGTCGTCTCTTTCGTGGCACCTCTATATCCTTGCGCAGCTGCCAGGCTAAGTCACTATCCCCCATAACTATCAACAGCACATAAGCAATAGCCAAACAGATCAAAAGCCGACCTAACTTTTCCGCCTTGGCTACTTCTAACTTTAAACCCCGAACACCTAAACATGATTTAAAATCCCTAAATTTTACTTCTATTCTCATCCGACAACGATACCATTCTACTACCTGTTCCGTCGGTAAAATATCCTCAGAACTAGCCGGTACTATTAAAAAGTAGGGTTCTTTAAATCCTTCCTCTCTGTAAACAACAATATCCACCAGAACCTTCTCTTTATCGTGGTATATAACATTGCGATATCTTCTCGGCTTACCCTGTCTATGGGGTAACCGCCCCAGGCTGATTCGCCTCCTCTTGCCTCCATCACTATTATATTCTATTATCACGTTAGAACAGCCACGAATTATATATAACTGACCCTGCTTATTAAAAGTGCAAATATATTTTACATCCGCATACCCTCTATCCGTTATAAAAAGCAATCTGTGCTTTTTAACTATCTTCTCTTGTAGCCGTCGGAAAAAATCTTCCTCTATTACCTTCTGGCTAACCTTGATTTTTTCATGCTCAAAGGTTTCCATAGCCACAGGTATAGCTCTACCCTGATAGGGAAAACTGGCAGATATTACTTGCACATCCCTTATCGCACTTTGATCTATCAAAATGGGAAGCAGCTGGTTTGAGCCCTCCCCCGTAAGTTAGACTTAACAATCCAGAGATAGTTTGCTCAGGCTCGAACCTCTTATTCCTCAGGAATCTATCCAGTCGCTTGTATCTGACTTTAAAACCTCCTACCGTCTTCATACACCTGGCTACGCCACTTAATGTCAGCCGGCCATACCAGCCTCGCGGTGTCCTCAAAACCAGCAATATGGCTGTCACCACCTCTGTTATATTTTTTAATATCGGCTGCGATAGAGATGGAAAATGTCCCTCTAACTTATTCTTTAGTTCTGCGGTGAACTCTTTAACTCCCTCTTTATTTTTCTCTATCTCTATTTTGTTTATCTTCATTTTTAATTTTTCCTCCTTTCACTTCTGACCAAATTTATCAGCGGCAAAGATGAAAAATGCTCGCCCCTTTAATTCATACTCACCCTGTTAGATAGCAAGCATCTAACGGGGCTTACACATTTTCCGACGAACGACTGTTTCAAACTGCCGCTGTTTTCCCTGATGGTGAATTAACGGGGCTCGCCTGATTTCTTCCTATAGTTCACTAGCAAGAGATTCCACTTGTGCCCTCATTATTTCCTATCCCCCCTCAATTTGTAAGGCTCTATTTACCGGCTTTTTAGTATCTCAAGGTTTACCAGACTATGTTCTTTAAGAAGGGCTTTAAATTGTTTGTAGTTGCGAGACCACAGAAGTGCCTCTGCTTGTAGTTGCTTGTTTACATATACCGTTTTGGTTTTGCCCTTCTCTTTGTAAGTCACACACAGAAAATTGTGAGGGTATCCCCGGTTGCAGCGACAGCTTGGTTTCCCACACCTCATCCTTCTTAAGACCACTGAGCCCTGGATCATTGGGCCCAGCTTTCGCATCTGTGAGCGCAAGCTCCTGGCCCTGGCCCGCATCTCTGCTCTTTGCCTCATGACGACCACCTCCTATCTAACAGCATTATAACTGTAAGACAAGAAAAAGTCAAACGCAAAGTTGAAAATTTTTTCTGTGGAAATAGGTTTCTAAGTTGTTGATTTTTGGGGACTTAGCTTAAACTGGGGGATGGCAAGCTATTTATCTGTTTGACAACTTCCTGCAATTTAGGAGATAATAACCTTTAAAGCCGGAGTGGTGGAACTGGAAGACGCGCCGGACTCAAAATCCGGTGGGGCTTAATACCCCGTGAGGGTTCGACCCCCTCTTCCGGCATATCCATGGGCAGAGGGCA
>CAZVBB010000195.1:0-2575 GCA_964625285.1 uncultured bacterium
CGGGACCTTTGGGTCCGCAACCCAACGCTCTATCCAACTGAGCTACAGGCGCAAGCTATCCCTAACTACAATTTGTAAATATTTAGTGAAAGCCGTCCAATTTTAGGCACAGAGGCACTAAGACAGAGGCACAGAGTTTAAATAGCAGAGCATTTTTCTTTGTGCCTTTGCCACTTTGTGCCTTTCAGTCAACGGAGTTGGCTGAGTATTTACTATAATTTTAACAAGTTAGTTATCAAAAATCAAGTTTTATTAAATAGGATAGGCACCTTTATTGACATTACTTCTACCAAAAGATATAATAGGGCGTCACAAAAGTATCGCCCTTGATTATTCACCCCGTTAGATAGTTTCATATCTAACGGGGCAAGCCGATTACAGGAAGATTACACCGATTGTCTCAACGATAAAAATCTGTGTAATCCATATTTTATCTGTGTAATCAGAGATTTCTGAATTTCTCAGAAATCTCTAGTAGTAGAATTGACAGAAGGAGAAAAAGGTGGTGATAAAAGTTTCTCGTCGCAAGAGACGGATACAATTTAGAAATAGGCCCGGAGTTATCTACTGGCACGGGCCCCCGGGGCGAAATCAGATTGCTCTCACTTTTGATGATGGCCCCAGTGACCCACACACTCTTAAAATTCTTGATATCCTTAATAAGCATAAAGTCAAAGCTACCTTCTTCATGACAGGTAGAAATGTGAAAAACCTTCCCAAGATTGCCCGCAGAGTAGCAGAAGAAGGGCACACTATTGGCAATCATACTCATAATCATCGTGGGCAGACCTTAGCCACCCCATCCATGGCAATTGCTGAAATAAAGCAAACTGAAGATATCATTAGAGAGGCAACCTCCGTCTCTCCTAAATTCTTCCGTCCTCCATATGGAAATGCCAACCGCTGGGCGCTGCGCCAGGCAGAAAAATTAGGATATATTGTTTGTTTGTGGTCAATAAATGCTGGTGACGGAATTGGGACCAACTGGCGAAGAATTGAGAAAAAAGTTCTCTCTGCAAGTGAAGATGGAGCAATCGTCTTAATGCATGATGGGAAACGCCTTTCCACACAACCTAGTCGAAGCCCAACAGTACTTGCCCTTCCCGGAATAATATCTTCCCTTAAAGAAAGCGGCTACCAATTAGTTACAACAACCGAGCTTCTTGAGTTATAGTTCTTTTCTTAAGTTTGAGGGAAGTATATTTAAGCTCTTGCGATATTTGGCTACTGTGCGGCGGGCAATGTGCATCCCTCTTTCTTGTAGCTTCCCGGTAATTTCTTCATCACTTAAAGGAGAGTGCTTATCTTCTTCTTCTATAAGTTTTTGAATTACCATTTTCACCTCTCGGGAAGAAATAGCGCCTTTGTCAGTAGCTATCTCCCCACTGAAGAAGTGCCTTAACTTAAAGATTCCATGGGGGGTATCAATATACTTTTCCATTGTTACGCGGCTTATCGTTGACTCATGCATCCCAATCTCAGTAGCAATTTTCCTCATCGTAGCTGGCTTTAGCCACTTCGGCCCTCTATCAAAAAACTTTTTCTGCTTTTTAACAATACACTCCGCTACGTTAATGAGCGTCCTTCTCCTCTGCTCAATACTTTTAATGATCCACTTTGCCGAGCTAAATTTCTCCAGAATATATTGACGAGCATGGATGTCATGGTCACCATTTTCCTTTAACCTCCGATAAAATGGATTGATACGCAGTCGCTGGAGCCCTTCATCATTAATTATTACATGGTATCCATCATCTACTTTTTTGACGATGAGGTCTGGAACAATGGGTCGAGTATCTTCCTGAGATATCCTCCTTCCCGGCTTTGGCTCAAGGCAGGCAATCGCTCTCACTGCCTCGTTTACTTCTTCAGGAGATACTCCAAGATTACGGAGAATCTTTTTGTACCTTTTCCTTTTCAAGTCTTCCAGGTAAGACTCTATAATTTTCTCCTGAAGTGTTCCTTTCTTTCCGAGGCTTCGCAATTGCAAGAGGAGACATTCCTTGAGATTTCTTGCCCCAACGCCAGGAGGAACAAAGCAATGAATAATGGAAAGAACTTTTTCTACTTTCTTATATGGAACCTCAAGATTACTTTCGATTTCACTTAAAGATGATTGAAGATAACCATCTTCATCTATATTACCAATTATCGTTTCTCCTATTTTCCTCTCTTCAGGAGAGAGGACCACGAGATGTAACTGCCACAGAAGATGGTCTTGAAGTGAAAGAGGTTTCGTTATAGAAGCATTAATGTATTCTTCTTTATCTTCATCAGATTGTTCCTGACCAGAAGGAGTGGTGCTATGGAAGTACTCCTCCCACTCCTGCTCAAATTTGGCTAATCTTTCTATCTCTTTCTGGAGGTCAGGCTCAACCTCGTCTTTCTTTAATCTTTCAAGTATTTCTTCATCATCTGAAGATGATTCATCCTCTACTTCCTCCAAAAGAGGATTCTGAATGAGCTGCTGCTGAAGAAACTGGCGAAGCTCTATCAGCGGAAGTTGAAGAAGATATATCGCCTGTTGCATCTGTGGAGAGAGAGATAACCTCTGTGTCTGCTTCTGCTCTAATTT
>CAZVBB010000196.1:0-2571 GCA_964625285.1 uncultured bacterium
TCTCATTCATAATCCAGCAGCATCCAATACTCTCGGCACAATTTTTTCCCAGCCGATAGCCATAACATGCACCCCTTGACAGGTGTCCTTTAGTTCCTTGATTATGTTAGCTGTAATTTCTATCCCTGTCGCCACTTTATCTTTAGCTTCAGCCATTTTGTTAATCAATTCTTCAGGGACGAAAACACCAGCTACATTTTTATTCATATATCGTGCCATGCCAGCCGACTTTAAGGGTATTATTCCAGCTAAGATAGGGATGCCAAATCCTTCCACCCTCTTCATAAATTTAGCAAAGGCACCGGGATCATAGACAGCCTGGGTTTGAAAGAACCTTGCCCCAGCCAAAATCTTACTCTCCATCTTAATAAGCTGTAGTTCAAAGGCAACCTCAGTATCAGCTCCAGGGTTCACTACCGCCCCGGGGAAGAAATTAGGCTTTCCCTTAAGCTCATTCCCAGCCATATCGTAGCCTTCATTCAGCCTTTTTATTACCCACAGTAGCTGCACTGAGTCTAAATCAAAAACTGGCTTGGCTTGGGGGTGGTCGCCGAGCGAGGGTAAATCACCGGTGATAGCCAGGACATTTTCGATCCCCAGGGCATAGGCACTCAACAGGTCTGATTGTAGTGCCAGTCGGTTTCTATCACGGCAGGTCATCTGGAATATTGGCTCAAGCCCGTTTTCTTTCAACAGGTGGCAGGTAGCGAGTGACCCCAGCCTCAGCACCGAGCTTTGTTGGTCGGTAACATTAGCGGCGTCCACCCTTCCATGCAACAGCTCGGCCACCTCTTTAATCTCAGTGGTATCAGTTCCTTTCAGCGGACCAACCTCAGCGGTTACTACAAACTTTCTTGCCTCAAAGAGTGTTTGCAATCTCATTTTATTCCTTCTTCTCCTTCTTCACCTTTCACTTCTTTACTATTGTTCAAAGTGGACTAACCTTGAGTGAGCGTGGCCTTTTCATCTTGCTGTAATCCTTTGGCATAACCATTTTCTTCAATTTATTCAGCTCATCCAGTTTCTTTAGTCGCTCATATATCAGAATCCAGGCACAGTCGCGCTCAGACTCTTTTTGCTCGCACTTACCATTCTTTGAACCTCCGCACGGGCCATTTAATAGTCCTTTAGCACACTGGGTAACAGGGCATATGCTCGCCGTCTGCCCCAGAACACACTCGCCACATTGCAGGCAAATCTCAGTAAAGTAGCCTGGTGTCTCCTCTTTGGCTATGCATACGGTATTTAATCCTGGGTAAACAGGCTTATTCGCATAGAGGCCGACTGTTTGAATGCCAAAGGCACAAGCCATCACCAGGATATCGCTAGCTGCCTCAACATCCTTGGCGTTTATTCTAAGAGCATCTCTGGTGAGTATATCACAAGCGGTAGGGATTACCATCCATCCAGTAATCTTCTTACCACCAGCTTCAAGTTTATCTTTCATCTCTAGAACCTCGGATTTTCCACCGGTATGTAGTATGGTAGGACAGGTGCCACAGCCTATGAGATACACTCCACTGCAATTCTCAAGACATTGCATGACTTCATCAAAGGATTTTTGTTGAGTAATTGTTATCATATCACTACACCCCCCTAATTTTGTCGGATTCGGTTTTCATAAGCACTTCTAAAATATTGCAAACTATCTACTATCGGGTAAGGAGCAGCTTGCCCCAGCCCACATAGAGAGGAAAGCATCATGGCATTGGCTAATTCCTCTAAAACTCTAACGTCTGTCTCCAATCCCTCCCCTCGGCAAAACCTTTCTATGATTTCAAGCATTACCTCAGTTCCTTCTCGGCATGGGGTGCATTTTCCACAACATTCTTCAGCTAAAAACTCCATGGTTCTATAGACAATATCTATTATGTCCCTGGTCTCATCAAACACGATTACGGCTCCTGCCCCGAGAAAGCTTTCAAAAGCAAGAGGCGTATCTATCATCTCATAGGGTATAATCCTTCCCGTGGCGCCACCTATCTGAATCATTTTTACTTTTTCGGCTAAGGCTAATTCTTCGACTAATTCCCTTAGCCGACTCCCGAGAACTAATTCATATACGCCAGGCTTCTTAACATCTCCACTCACTGAGAAGACTTTAGTGCCCTTGCTTCGTTCTGTTCCAAATTGACTAAACCAACTACCTCCGTTGAGAATAATCTGAGGTATATTCATCAGGGTTTCTACATTATTGATAATGGTTGGCTTTCCCCACAAACCCCTTGATGGTGGGAAGGGTGGTCTATAGCGAACTTCCCCTCGCTTACCCTCAATAGAATCCATTAAAGCTGACTCCTCACCACATATATAGGCGCCAGCCCCTTCACTAATATCAATATCAAAGTGGTTTAAAAAACCCATCTCTTTGGCTTGATCGACAGCATTTTTCAACAAATCAAGCAAATAATGATATTCAGCACGCAGATAGATGTAGCCCCTCTTCGCCCCAATGGCATAGCCGGCAATAGACATAGCTTCAATTAGAGTAAAAGGGTCCTTTTCCAGAATATATCTATCCTTAAATGTGCCAATCTCACCCTCATCGGCATTACAGATAACGTATTTCTC
>CAZVBB010000197.1:0-2562 GCA_964625285.1 uncultured bacterium
GTTCGTATTCTTTGACTTTTGCTTGTTTGGTAGGATTAGTTAAATAATCCCCCTCTTGTCCCCCTTTAATAAAGGGGGATGAATAGGATACCCCTCTTTGAAAAAGAGGGGATAGGGGAGATTTAGGGGGATTTGTTATTTCAAGGATTTTATCAACAAGGTCAATAAATGGTTTTTGCATAAATAAATTTAACATTATTTCTGTTCTTTTAATCCTGTTTCTATTTCCTTTACCGAAGGTAATGCTTTACGCAATTTTTCAGGAACAATACGAGATAATTTATATTCCGAGACACCCATTGGTTTTGTAATATTTCTTAAAGCGTACTCTGCTATAATCTTGTCTCTACTTTTACATAATATTATGCCAATGGTTGGATTATCTTCTTTGTTTTTTAACTGACTGTCCACTACGGAAAGATAAAAATTAAGTTGGCCGGCATATTCAGGTTTAAAATCACCAGTTTTAAGTTCAATAACAATATAACATCTTAAAACTAAATGATAAAAAAGAAGGTCTATATAAAAATCTTTTCCAGATACTTCTATATGATATTGACTTCCTACAAACGCAAAGCCTTTTCCCAGTTCAAGAAGAAATTTTGTTATATGTCGGACAAGTTCATTTTGAAGTTCTATTTCTTTTATATTTTGAGAAATATTCAGAAAATCAAAAATATACGGGTCTTTGATGGTCTGCTGAACAAGGTCAGATTGGGAAGCAGGTAATGTGTGTTTAAAAGTAGTTATCTTCTGTGTGTCTTTTTGTCTTTGATAAAGGCTGCTTTCAATTTGATAAACTAAAACATTTCTTGACCAACCATTTTTAATTGTTTCTTTGATATACCATAATCTCTCCTGATAGTTTTTCAGATAATCTAAAATTCTGACATTATGCCCCCATGGTATTTGTGCAACAAGCTGTTGCACAATTTGTTTGTCCTGATATGCTTCAGCAAATGCTCGCATGTATTTGAGATTACGAGATGAAAAACCTCTCATATTCGGAAAACTTTTTATTAAATCCTGAGCGAGTTGGTTAATTATCTTTGCGCCCCATCCTTGCTCTCCCTGTCGTTTTAAAATTGTTGCCCCTATGTCCCAGTAAAGTAAAATCATCTCTTTGTTAACAGAAAGAATTGCCTTGTGTTGTGCCTGCTTGATTTTATCTTTTAATTCCTCAAGCACAGTTACATAGGCTTGAATTTTTGCTATCTGGTTTTTATTCACTTTACGCTACCTTCAACTATTTTTATTTCTTCTTCTGTTGATTGAGCATTCCGTCCCCGGAATTTTCAATTTTCAAGTAAGTCAATAATTAAGTATTGTGTCCCCGGAATTCGGAATTATCTTTCTGTGTTAGCTGATATGTGTGTCGCCCTTTTGCTTTTGCAAATAGCCGTATTTTTCTTTAAGCTCACGAAGAAATGCATTACGATTAGCGGAGTATCTCTTGCTCAATTCTTCGCGAACTTTCCGCTGAAATTCCACAGCATCAAATTTCTTTTTCATCCACATTAAATTTTAGCTTTTAAGCGAACAAAGACCGAGACACCTCCAATCTGTGTAAATGTAATCCGTGCTATATTCCAAAAGCGCTACAAATAATCTTTGATTAATCCTCATTAGGTCATAATAACTGGTAAAAGCTTCAGCGTCACCAGCGCTACAAGGTTGGCCTTTATCCCATAATGTTTCGTGAAAAAGATCTTTTCTTAATTTCACTATTCTTTCAATTTTATCTTCGTATATTTTCATTCCAAGGTCTGAAAGAATTTTCTTTAGTCTGCCAGAATGGGAGTAATTAATGTTACCACCTGAATAGAAATTCCAACAACCATCAAACACTGTATATTCTATCATAAAACGCTCCCAATCCCACTCATAACTTATTGCTCGAGAATGCATAAATAAAAGATTTGTAAATAACTTTTGTTTATCAGATTGCCAGATTTTCCATTTTGAAAAAGAATGCCGAGCAAAATCCTGCATATCTTTTTCAGTAAATAAGAGATTGTGGGGATTTCTCATTGGAATTCTACCATCAAACCACCAATCATAGAACTGAAACCGTCGACCAAAAAGATAACCCAAAAGATGAATTATAAAACCCGTTGGACCTTTTCTTAATTGTTCCAAAGGTTTAATCGTTCTTTTTATTTTTATGACATGTGACGGGAGCAACGGATATAAATGTGCTGAACGTTCTGTTTTTGAAATTTTCTCCTTAGGCTCCCCTGTTATCGGATCAAGTTTTACAGTATGAACTAAAGGCGGGTAATAAAATCCGTCTTTATTTGTATATTCGTCTATACATTTTTTAACCTCATCATAGTCATCTACAGGAATTATTTCATACTCATCAAAAAATAAAGACCATTTTTTAGGCATAAAACCAAATTTATCTATAACATTAATTTCTTTTTTCATCTCATCATTCAGGCTATTTCATCAATTAAAAAGTTTTCACCTATTAACGGAACCCTCTACAATTTTTATTTCCTCTTGAGTCAATCCATATAATTTATAAACCATCTGGTCGATTTGGTGTTCGTATTCTTT
>CAZVBB010000198.1:0-2558 GCA_964625285.1 uncultured bacterium
TGGCTCCAGTAATTGGCGGATCAAGACTGACACCTAACATATCATGGCTGAAAGTGGTGACCCTGCCTATCTTATCGGCAGAACAATAATCTTCAAATTTATCCTTTGAACTACAATTTAAACATATACGTTGAGGAGGATATTGAGGTGTGCCGCAGTTCTTACATTTGACGCCGTAAAATGCCAATCCTGACTTATTATTCCGCAGAAGTGCTACAGCAGATGGCCTCTCGAGCGGCACGCTCCTCGGAGGCTCTGTTTTCAAATGCTCACGCCAATTCAGGTACTTATTATAATTGGTTAGTATTTGTTTTGATGCAAGATGCCATTTTATCCCTCGTTTGTTTTTGATGTTTGTAATTTCCTCAGTTACTTTTAAAATAAACACATCACATCCATCGCCATAACTTACCAGAAGCAATCTATCATTAGGTTTTCCCTCTTCCAGGATTGCCACCAGAGACATCAATGCCATAGCCGTGCCCGTATTGCCTACCGTAGAGTGTAATACGTCTTGAACCTGAGCTTCTAAATCAAGACCCAATTTTTTTACTACAACATCAAGTTGACGTGCGTTAGGAGAATAAAAAGCAACCTTGGAGAAATCCTGAGACGTTAAATTAAATTTATCAAGGGCAGATGAAACTGTTTCCGGAACGAAGGAGCCGTAGCCTTTTGCATGAATAAATACATCTTCCCAGGAACGAACACACCTGTCTTTATCTGAGCGCTACACATTTATTAGCTCATTATAACGAGTATAGCTATCTTCAATTTCAGCAATCACTTTATTGCTACCTATGAGAAAGGCGGCGGCGCCATCACCGAAGGACATCTCTTTATCTCCACCGGGATATGCAAGGCGAAGCTCCGATGCGCAAACAAGAACATTCTTTGCAGAGCTACTCTTCACGGCATCCAGAGCTGATTTCAGGACATTTGTGTCACTTCTCAACGACCCAGAAAAGTCCATTGTGGAGACAGGGTTTTTAAGATTGAGGACCTGAGCTATGGTAGCAGCAGCTTGTTTTTCTCTATAAGGTGATGTGGTAGAAGCAAAATAGACTCCACCAATATCTTTAAAATCTACCCCCTTCGTGCAGTCAATAGCAGCAGCCACTGCCATGGTCAATGCATCCTCGTCAGGGGAGGCAACTGCCTTCTCTCCAGATGCAATGTCTCCCCACACCCTTGCAATTTCAGAGCGCGGCAAACGATTAAACGGTATGTAGACACCATATGATGTAATTCCTACCATAGTTCATTCCTCCCTTTTAAAACATTAGAGCACCAGTTACCAGTCTATAGTCTAATATTTAAATCGTTGTACTTTTAAATAGGGGCATAATAAGACAGATTTGCTTATTTGGCAAAGGATTTTTGCGCCTATAGAAGAAAAATATACTCTAAGAATATAAGGTTAAATACTCTGGAGATTATAAGGAGGGAGATCTCTCTGAGCTCTTTTTCTATCAAGTTGATTTACTTCAGCCTAAATACCTTCAGCCTTCCTTTCTTTGGCAGGGCTCTTAAAATGTCAATCATCGTTTTAATCTCATTCCTTTTGAACCCCGCTCTTCCACGGAAGGGCGGGGTGAACAAGCGATAAGCACCTTTGGTTCAATAAAAAAGGTGTCTGTCCCTAATTTCTTACTCAATCCAAGGGAGACCCCAGCGCCAGGGCGCCGGGGTCTCCCTTGGGGACCGACTTATATCAGTCGCCTGTCTGCGATGAACCAGCCACTTACGCGCGTTTCTGCTTCTTCTCTGCCGCCAGCTTGGTTATCGCCAGATAGACTAAAACGATAGCTAGGATAAAGAGCGCGGAGGTGATAAAAACATGCAACCAAATACCTGCGGCTATCGCTCTGAGGAACATAACCACCAGTGCCGTCATGGTAACGGCAAGCATGAAGACCATGGGATAAAGAACAAACTTGTTGTCCCTACCTTTCCTCGTCAGCCAGACGGCGGCCGCCAGCAGGGCCATAGAGGCCATAAGCTGGTTAGCTGAACCGAACAGGGGCCAAAGTAGTACCCTCCATCTGCCACCGTCACCAAACACCAGCACAGCAGCTAGAATCACGCCAATAAGCCCGGCCACGTAGCGATTGGTCGCCAGGGTAGCTATGGCTGAGGGCTTTCCCCCCTCCTTTTCAGTCAGCTCCTGGAACATAAACCGGCACAACCGGGTGGCGGTATCGAGAGTGGTTATGGCAAAAGCGGCCAGAACCAGGCCGGCGAAGGTCACACCAGCCGCCAGCGGAATCCCAATGGCGGTTAGGAAACTACCCATACCGCTCGAAAAGACACCTCCCCATCCCCTTTCTCTCAGCAGGGCAGTGTAGTCACCCATCAGCAGGTAAGCCACAGTGGTGAGCGCAATCACCGCTAGCAGGCACTCCAGCAACATTCCACCGTAAGCGATCGGCTTGATATGGGTTTCACTTCTTACCTGCTTGGCACTGGTCCCGGAAGCGACTATGGAGTGAAAGCCGGAAATGGCTCCACAGGCGACAGTGACAAACAGCATGGGGAAGAGAAAGCCGAGGCCAGTC
>CAZVBB010000199.1:0-2543 GCA_964625285.1 uncultured bacterium
CGCTCAGGGATGCGTTGGAGGCTACACTTAAACACGGAAACCCATGGGGGAAAATCAGGGAAAAAAGGTCTGAGTGGACAGGGGGTACCGATATTAAGAACTTGTCTCGTGGTGATAAGGCAGAACTTCTCCTCTCGGTTTGTTGCACTGCCTCCTTTGACCCGAGAGTTCAGGAAGTAGCAAAAGCATTAGCTAAAATCCTCAAAAGTGCAAAGGTTGACTTCGCCATATTGGGAAATGAAGAGAACTGTTGCGGAAGTGAGAGTAAAAGAGTAGGAGAAGAGGGCCTGTTTGAAATATTGGTAGAGGACAACTCAGAACTTTTTAAGAAGCACCAGATAAATCAAATTCTAACTATTTCCCCTCATTGCTACAACTCCTTCAAGAACGAATACACAGGAATAGCACTTGAGGTTCAATCCCATCCTCAGCTTATTGCCAAATTGATTGAGGATAAAAAGCTTACTTTTTCTACCCAGGTAGAGAAAGTTGTCACCTATCATGACCCATGCTTCCTGGGCAAGCAGAATAGTGTCTATGATGAGCCACGGAAAATTCTCACAAGCATCCCTGGAGTAAAGTTTGTAGAATTTGATAGAGCCAGAGAGAGGAGCCTTTGTTGTGAGGGGGGCGGTGGAAGGATGTGGACGGAGTCTGAAGCTAAAGGTGAACGCCTGGCAGAGATGCGGGTCAGAGAAGCGGTCAGCATGAACGCTCAGGTTTTGGCAACTTCCTGTCCTTTCTGCCTACTGACGCTTGAAGATGCAACCAAAACCACTGGAAACGAAGAAACCATTCGGGTTATGGATATTGTAGAATTGGCGGTATGCGCCATCTGAGAATAGGAGGTGCAAAATCATGGATGTGATTGTTTGCGTTAAACGAGTTCCCGAGACAACTGAGGCAGAGCTTACCATTAGTGAAGATGGGAGAAGTATTAAAGAGGAGCGGCTGGTATTTGACATCAATGAGTGGGATAACTACGCGGTTGAAGAGGCCATTCTTCTTAAAGAAAAGTTTGGCGGCTCGGTAATAATAGTAACAGTTGGATCTGAGGCTGCCAACGAGACTCTGAGGCATTGCCTGGCAAAGGGGGCAGATTCTGCAATTCGGCTGAGCGACCCCGCCTTTAATGGCTCAGATAGCTATGCTATTGCCAGAATTCTTCATGGAGTAATCAAGAATATGAAGTTTAACCTTCTACTGACCGGGGTGCAGAGTAGTGATAATGGTTATGGTCAGGTAGGAGTGATGCTCGCTAGTATGCTAAAGGTTCCCCATGCGACTCTGGTGACCAGCATTGAAATTAAAGATGGAGTAGCAAAAGTTCATCGTGAGCTGGAAGGTGGTGAAGGAGAAGCGCTTGAAATTAAATTACCAGCGGTTCTCGGTATCCAGACAGGAATTAATGAGCCCAGGTACGCCTCCATCAGGGGTATCAGGGATGCAATGAAGAAAGAAATAAAGGTTCTTGGACTCTCAGACATTGGCTTAGGAGCTAAAGATGTGGGAGAGGCCGGGTCTAAAACAAGAATTGAAAAGTTGTTCATTCCTCCGGTAGGTGAAGTGGCCGAGATATTGACGGGCACGCCAGAGGAGGCATCTGGTAAGCTTGTTGAGATACTGAAAAATAAGGGGGTAATCTAAGACACTAAATAATAGGGCGTCACAAAAGTGCCGCCCTTGATCACAGGTTGGACCATGGTTTGTGACAACCTGACTAAATAATCAAAGGAGGTTGAAAAGATGCCTACTCGACAAAAAATTTTTGTTTTGGCTGAGCATAGGAAAGGCAAGCTCAGGGATGTTACTCTGGAGATGCTCACCAAGGGTAAAGAGATGGCAGGAGCCATGGATGCTGAGCTGGATGCGGTACTCCTCGGTAAGACCGTAGGAGACTTTGCAAAACTGCTCTCTGCTTATGCCAACCGAGTTCTGGTTGTTGAAGATGAGAAGCTGGAGAATTTTAATTCAAGCATCTATTTAGATGTGCTTCTCTCTCTAATTGCTGAGCACACCCCGGGTTTGATATTAATTGGTAACACTGGCTTTGGGATGGACCTTGCTCCACGGCTGGCTATAGAGCTGGACTTGCCTTTAATTACGGATTGCACAGATTTAAAGACAGAAGATGGGAATTTGTTCGCCATCCGCGAGATGTACAGCGGTAAAATAAATGCAAAGGTTTCTTTCTGCAAGAACCAGAGGTGCATTGCTACAATCAGGCAGGGAATTTTTTCTCCTAAAGAAGGAACATTAAAGGGCGAAATAGTTTCTGTATCCTCTCCCTTAACTAAAAAAATAGAAGATAAAAAATTTCTTGAGTATGTAGAAGCGACTGTAGGTGATGTAGACATTACCCAGGCTGATACCATTGTTGCTATCGGCCGCGGCATCAAGGAGGAAAAGAACATATCCCTGATAAATGAATTTGCTAAGACCGTTGCCGGTGTCGTTGCTGGCTCTCGCCCTGTAATTGACTCAGGGTGGCTTCCAAAGGAGCGCCAGGTGGGTCAATCCGGAAAAACAGTTAAACCAAAACT
>CAZVBB010000200.1:0-2535 GCA_964625285.1 uncultured bacterium
ATAATTTCGTCCTCAACTACTGCAACAATCCTATCTACTACCCTTGCCTCGCTGATTCCCACCAGAGAGACAAGAAACAATAGCCCACAGAGCATTTTTTTCATAACATCTCCTCCTCTAAAAGAGCACCAGTGCACCAGTTTACAAGTTAATAAGTTGACAAGTCTACAGTCAGAGGTGCACCAAAGCACCAGTTACTGTTTTTAACACTTTATCTATTACTTTGTCAAACGGCAAATCGCATAAGTTGTATAAATCACAAGAGCACCAGAGCGCCAGTTTATCTACCTAAAAACGAGCTTTGCTCCGTATCAATGATGTATGAGATTCTTCGGGCTTTGCCCTCAGAATGACAACAAAGTTGTCAGTTGACAAGTTTACAGTCACCAGTTACCAATCACCAGTCACCAGTTACCAGTAAATTGTAGTTGCCAGATAAGTTCAGTCTTTGGTAAAGTAAGCTGCAAAGCAAATGAAAAGTGAAAAAAGGGGTCAAGATTCAAGGGCAATAAGAAGCTATCACTCATTTTATTTGACAGCACTCATTTTCTTGTAGTAAATTTAAGATTGTACTTAACAATAATGGAGGGATTACTAAATGGCTGTAGTAATTAGATTAATGAGAATGGGAAGGAAGAATAGACTATCTTACCGATTGATTGTCGCTGATTCACGGATGCGTAGAGACGGTCGCTCGCTTGAGATTATCGGAAATTATGACCCACTGGGAAATCCGTCAAAAATTTCAGTGAAAGAGGAGCGAGCGCTTTACTGGCTCTTGAAGGGAGCAAAGCCTTCAGAGACAGCGAAAAGCATCCTGAAAAAAAGCGAGGTGTGGAGGAAGTTCAAGGACAAAAAATGAGAATAGATATCCTGACACTGTTTCCGGAGATGTTCGCCGGTCCCCTTGACTATTCCATAATTGGAAAGGCAAGAGAAAAAGGTTGCGTGGATATCAATATTCACAATCTGCGGGATTTTTCTTCTGATAAGCGTCACAGAAAAGTAGATGACCGTCCCTACGGTGGTGGACCAGGAATGGTAATAAAGCCTGAGCCAATATATGAGGCAATAGCTTCTATCAATAGCCATTCGGAGGCTTGTGTTATTTTGATGTCACCGCAAGGAGTGAGGTTTAATCAGGAAAAAGCAAGAGAGCTCGTGAAGAGAAAACATCTAATCCTTATCTGTGGTCGCTACGAAGGAATTGATGAACGGGTGCGGGAAAACTTAGTGGATGAGGAAATCTCTGTCGGAGATTATGTTGTTAGTGGAGGAGAGTTGCCATCAATGATTGTTGTTGATGCGATAACTCGCCTTCTTCCGGGGGTTGTAGGCAGACAAGAATCAATAAAAAAAGATTCCTTTTCTGAAGGAATATTAGACTATCCCGCCTATACCCGTCCTGCAATTTACCGTGGAATGGAGATACCCTCTGTGCTTCTTTCCGGAAACCATCTTCGAATTGAGGAATGGAGAAAAGAAGAAGCGCTGAAAAGTACTATCAAGCGAAGACCGGACATAATAAAGAAGGACCAAAAATGAAAAATGTGAAAGAAGACTTCAGGGTTGGAGACACAGTCAGGATAAAGACAACTGTAGTTGAGGGAGATAAAAAGAGGACACAAACATTTGAAGGAATTGTTATCCGACTCCATGGCAGAGGTTTAAGCAGAACCTTTACTACAAGACGCATCTCCTATGGGACCGGGGTTGAGAGAATATTTCCACTGCATTCTCCGTTACTTGAGAGCATCAAAGTTGTAGAATCTAAGAAAGTGCGGCAGGGAAGGCCCTATTATCTGAGAGACCTCTCAGGAAAAGCGGCGCGCTTGAAGCATCGCCAGCCAAGAAAAAAAGATGAAGAGATTTCCGAAAAAGTCCGAAATCTCTGAAATCAGAGGTCTCTGGGTATTTTTTTAGAGGCCTCATGAAGAATCTGGCAGCGGAAAGAAAAAGACTACGGAGAATGTCGACGAATGAGGAGAGGCTGCGCATCGAAGGCTCAACTCTCATTGCCGGCATAGATGAGGTCGGGCGCGGAGCATTAGCCGGGCCTGTAGTAGCTGCTGCCGTAGTGCTCCCGGAAAAGCCCTTCATTGATGGAGTTCGTGACTCCAAAAAACTCTCCCCCGCCAAGAGAGAGAAAATCTTTGCTGTAATTCACAGTATAGCCATAGCAATAGGAGTTGGAATCGTTGATGCTAAGGTGATAGATAAGATAAATATACTTCAGGCAACCTACCTTGCGATGCGTCAGGCAGTTTCTCAATTAAGTTTTATACCTGACTATCTTCTCATTGATGGATTCCAGGTGCCGGAGATTAAGATACCTCAGCTTCCACTTCTTAAAGGAGATTCCAGGAGCATCTCCATTGCAGCAGCCTCCATCATTGCCAAGATTACGAGGGACAGAATTATGATTGAAGAAGGGAGCGCTCATCCATGCTATGGATTTCTCAGGCATAAAGGATACGGAACAAAAGAGCACTACAAAGCCATTGCCAAATATGGCCCATGCTCTATCCATCGGCA
>CAZVBB010000201.1:0-2529 GCA_964625285.1 uncultured bacterium
ATCTTCTTCTAAAAAGCTCTCAAATAGCTTAACTGCCTTTTGATACACCTCAAAACACTCAACACTTTTTATTGGCCCTCCCTCCATCTCTCTACTCTCTACTTGCTACTCTCTACTCTTTTCTACAATATGTAAATATTATTTTGTAGACAATGTAACATAGGATTGTTTCATCAATTACTTGAACAAAGAGCCTATTCTTATTGTATGCCCTGAAAGATACTCTACTGCTGACATTTTTCTTCTGTTTTCCACTTGCAATTCCTTTATCAGAACCGCACCTTCCACGGCATTAACCATAATTCCATTTTTCAATCCCACTATCTCACCTAACTGGTGACCTGTCAATGAGATTTTATTATTTGAAATTACTTCTGTCTTCCATATTTTCAACATTTTCCCATGAAGGTAGGTGTAGGCACCGATTCTGGGATTGAGCCCTCGCACTAAAGTGTGTATCTCATGCGCTTTAGATGACCAGCGAATTAATCCATCTGCCTTCCGGATAGAACGAGCGGTACTTACTTCTCCTTGCTGTGGCGTATACCTTACATTTCCTGCCTCAATCTGCTTGAGGCTTTCCTTTAAGCACCTCGCCGCAAAGGAAGATAACCTTTCTCCCAGGTCTTGTGCTGTCTCATCAGGAGAGATATTAATTTCCTCCTGAAGGATTATATCTCCAGCATCTATCTCTTCGTTTACACGGAAGATTGTTACCCCTGTTTTTTTCTCGCCCCTAATTATTGCCCATTCAATTGGCGCTGCTCCTCTATATTTTGGAAGTAGAGAAGGGTGAGCGCATATACACCCTAACCTGGGAATATGCAGTAGTTTTGCCGGTAATTTCTTCCCATAAGCAACGACAATAATGACATCTATGTTTAGGCTGGAAAGCTCACTTAAGAAATTATCATCTATTTTTTCTGGCTGGTATAACAAAATTTTTTTATGGAGAGCAACCTCTTTAACTGCTGATGGCATGAGCTTTCTCCCTCTCCCTGCCGGCCTATCGGGCTGAGTGGCAATTCCCATTACTTTTTCATGCTGAAGAAGAGAGATAAGGCTCGGCAACGAAAAAGCAGGAGTTCCCATAAAAAAAATTCTCATTTCACCGTCCACCATTCACAGTCACAAGTGCACCAGAACACCAGTGCACCAGTTACCAATCACCAATTACCAGTCACCGTTCCGGGTTCCGAATCTCTGAACCTTTGAACTCTGAACTCTGAACCTTTTAACTATAATCCCTGCGTAGCCTACGACAGCGCTGGAGTACCCACTGGTTTCATCCGAGGTTGCATATTGAATGAGCTCTGCTTCTGTTGCCCCAAGCGCTTTAGCGGCAGAAAGCATGGTCACTACCGGGCCATAACCGCACATAGAAACTTCAAGGTCCTTCACTGTCTTGAGAAGCCTCTTTCCATCCAGACTAAGAATGGCATCTATTACTTTGCCGTCCTTTCGCCGCGCTACTTCAAGTGACTCGTAATGGCTCAAATCGGAGCTGGCAATAATGAGCACTTTTTCTCCTTTGACCGCTCCCGCGATGGCATTTCCAATCTCACAATAGGTAGCAAAGTCCCCATGAGCAAGAATAATCGGGACAAAACGAAATTTTTTAGAATAATATTGTAAAAGTGGAAGCTGCACTTCAATTGAGTGTTCATACATATGAGCCTTATCATCTGCTTTGAGATTTTTACTGTTGGCAAGAATCTTCTCTGCTAACTCGGCATCAATTGCCACCTCCCCTGAGGGAGTTTCCCAGGTACCCTCAGACATCAATGAAAAGGGATATCCTTTACCGGTGTGGTTTGGCCCAATGATTACAAACAGACGAGGTAGAGCAATCCGTTCATAAACTGCACTTGCTACTTTTCCCGAATAGATATAGCCCGCGTGTGGCACTACTGCTCCTACGGCTTCCTCCTTTACTACTTTCTTATCAGTAAATGCCCTGATTTGTTTTTCCAGAGATCCTATACTTGCCGGGTAGAATTGTCCGGCAAAAACAGCTTCCCTTTTCATACCCTTATCCTTTCACCAGTCATGTTGATCAAATCCGTAAGCGTTCAGAGATTCACCGTTCACCGTTCTGGGTTCACTGTTCTGAGTTCTGGGTTCTGAACTTCTGAACTCTGAACCTTTGAACTCTGAACCCCTTTTTTTCATTTTACAATTACCTATCACATTCTCCTTCCTATTGGCAAGGAAAACATAAGAGATTTCTGAGAAATCCAGAAATCTTTGATTCAGAGGGCTCTGAGGCTTTTTTCAGAGACCTTCATAAAACTTTTGCCTTAAGTTACTTTGAATGGTAGAATAAAATGATGAGACCTAAAAGAGTGGAATCTGTTTTAACTAAATTTAAAGAGGTTTTTGGCTCTGGAGAGAGCAAAGTTTTCCTCGTTAGGGCTCCAGGAAGAGTCAATCTTATTGGAGAACATACTGATTATAATGAAGGCTTTGTCCTACCTATAGCTATCAATCAGGAAATAATTGCTGCCTTCCTGCCTCGCCAGGACAGAT
>CAZVBB010000202.1:0-2526 GCA_964625285.1 uncultured bacterium
ATGTTTTGGGTACGCGACTATATTAAGTTATCTATCTTAGAACAATACCTAAATCTCATTTACAAACTCTACTACTGCTTTATCCCATTCCTCGTAATACTTTTTTAATAAAGGGAAATGAGGTGAACCCTTTATTTCAATATATTTCTTTTTTTTTACTTCCCAGCCTATCAAAAGTCTTTTTCATATAATACTTGGGAGTCATTTTATCTTCACCCGGCTGCACAATTAAAACAGGTTTTTTGAATTTCTCATGAGGCATTACCGGTTTACTCTGCGTAACTAAACTTAACGCAGCTTTTAATGTTAGCTGTGTACCGGCTTGAGGATCTTCTTTTAACATTTCATTAAATGAATCAGAATCAGTCAGGGTATCGTAAGAAACCAATTTGTAAGTCTTAATCCTAAAATTGCCACATATTTTACTAATGATTTTAAATACTGGGATCAAAAAATATGTGAACTGTTTAGTATTAGTCTCTTTGGTCATAAATTCCTTGTCACTAAAATCCCATAAACACCATGCTACTAATCCATCGACCTCCTCTTTGCAAGCGGCTGCATATGCTAACGGTCCGCCCATACTTAACCCGCCTAATATAATTTTGCCTTCATAGTTTTCTTTAGCGTACTTCACAACATCAATTAAATTTTGGACATGTAAGTTCCATTCAAAATCTCCTTTTAGTCCTGAATTATATCCACAACCCTTTAAATCAGGAGCTATTATATTGTAGCCACTTTCAAACAAAGGCATTGTAAATGGCAGTAATACTCGCGCATAGCCTGCAATGCCATGTGAAAAAATAATTGTCGGAGCTTTGGGATTTTTCACATCATAAATTTCAATATTAATTTCCTCATTTGCCGATTTTATTTGCTTCACGGTTACATGATTTGACCACTTTTCAATGAGGTCACTTCCAAACCAATTTACCATGTAATTTTTCCAATAATTATCGCCATTGTATTTTTCCATCTTTTTTACTGTCATATTTTATTCCCCTTTATTTTTTATATTTTCCTCAATCTTTTATATTTTGCGCCCCGTAATGAGCATTTCGCCTAACTGGTTATTATGCGAAATGAATGTATAATACCAACCTTCTTATTGTGTATTATATGAACTTAACGGAGCTTGGCGGGGGTCAAACCTCCGCGACCTCCTGGCTGCCAGTCAGACATGCTCCCAATTACACCGCAGCCCCATGAATTAAATATCTGGGGCATCCACTATAATTTATTTTTCATCTGGTCGGACATTGAAGTTATCTTTCCGCCGCATATGGTCAGGACAGCCATACCCTGAAGCTCCCAGCCAATAAAAGGAGAATTTCTGCTCTTTGATTGAAAACTATCCTTTTTTACCGTTACTTTTTCTTTCAGGTCAATAACAGTGATATCAGCAGTGCTACCGACTCTTAGTGTTCCTCCATCAAGATTGAAGATGCGAGCTGGATTATTCGTTATTTTTGCCAGCGCTTCACTTAAATCAAGCACTCCTTCCCGAACCAATCCTAAAATCAGCGGCAGAGCTGTTTCCAGCCCAATCATTCCAAAAGGAGCTAACTCATATTCAACTTCTTTCTTGTGAGGTGCATGTGGAGCATGGTCGGTAGCAATGACATCTATTGTCCCGTCACTCAAGCCCTCCTTGATTGCTTCCACATCCTTCTTTCCCCTCAGGGGTGGTTTTACTTTTGTACTGGTATTGTACTCTTTGACTGCCTCATCGGTTAGAGTAAAGTAATGGGGTGCGGTCTCACAGGTTACATTTATCCCCTTCTTTTTTGCTTCTCTAACCAGAGATACAGATCCTGCACAGCTCATATGAGCAATATGAAGAGCTCCCCCGGAAAGTTCCAGAAGGCGAATGTTACGAGCAACTGCGATTTCCTCCGAGGCAGTTGGAGTACCGGCAAGCCCCAAACTTGTAGCCCAATATCCCTCGTTCATCACCCCATGGCACCCGAGAGTTTTATCTTCGCAATGTGAGATTACTGGGAGTTCAAGCATCTTTGCATATTCTAAGGCATAGCGCATTATATCGCAGTCGTGAATGACACCGCCATCATCCGAAACAGCAACGACACCACTTCTTTTAAGCTCTCCCATTTCAGCCAACTCTTTACCTTTCAACCCCTTTGTAATGCTTCCGATTGGAAGCACCCTGGCAGCCCCCTTCTTCTTAGCCTGCGAATGAATAAAAGCAACTGTATCCTGGTTATCAATGGTAGGATTAGTATTTGGCATACAGGCAAGGGTTGTAAATCCACCCTTGGCAGCAGCTCTTGTTCCTGTCTCAATCGTTTCAGCTTCTTCATTTCCCGGCTCCCGCAAATGGACGTGCATATCAATCAAGCCAGGTGAGACAATTTTCCCTCTAACATCAATGGCTCTCTCTCCCTTGCAGGAGATATTCCTCTCTATTGCAGCAATTCTACCCCTATCAATAAGAATATCGGATACCCTATCTACTCCCTGTGAGGGGTCAATCATCCGACCACCCTTAAGCAATAATCTCAT
>CAZVBB010000203.1:0-2525 GCA_964625285.1 uncultured bacterium
CACCAAGCTGGCTGCCCATTCTTGGGCACCAACCTGAAATAAGCGAACCATGGGTAATCATTTGCGCAGTTCGGTGAATAGGGGGACAGGCTTCTATGTGAATGGTGATAATGTCTGCCCCGGCATCAGCAAACTGATTAATCTGACGCTCTGGTGCCTCAATCATAAGATGGACATCCAGAGGCAGGTTAGTCCAGTGGCGAATAGCGGCTACTACCGGGGCGCCGATGGTTATTTGAGGCACAAACCGCCCATCCATAACATCTATGTGAATATAGTCAGCCCCGGCCTTAGTAGCTTCAGCTACCTGCTCACCAAGACGACCGAAATTGGCAGAGAGAATAGACGGGGCAAGCTTGACCTGAGGGCGTTCGTGGCTTACTTCCTTAAATCTGCCGGGGAATCTGCTTAGAAGTTTGTACCAGGCAAAATGGTCGTCGGGAGTAGTACCAACAAGATGACCAAGTATTTTGCCAGTTTCATACTTAGATTTATAAATTGTGCCAGTCTTTGTATCCCTTATTGCATCTCCGTGTCCTCGCGTTGTTCTGTGCTTAGGAAAGAGAGTTCTCTTTTTGCTTAAATTCCTCCTTATTTCCGCCATTTAAGAGCCCTCCTTTCGAACGTGTTTATTAAACCTCACCCCCTTACTCCCCCTCTCCACTCTTGGAGAGGGGGAAGGCGGTTTTTAAGAGAGGCTTCGCCTCTCTTAGACTCTCCGTCCGTATCCCTCTCCCCCCTTGCCTTATTAAGGGAAGGGGGGAGAGGGGGATAGGTTGCTAAACAATATTCTCCACTATTTTTTTGGCATTCTTCAAAGCCCGCTCTACCTGCCTCGGGGCAGTGCCACCAATGATATCCCTAGCGGCAATAGATGACTCTACGGTAATGGAGTAAACATCTTCGCCAAATAAGGGAGAAAACCCCTTATATTCAGCGAGGCTAAGCTCGCTAAACGATTTGCCCTTTTCCATAGCGTAACTCACCAACCTGCCCACTATATCATGAGCGGTGCGGAAGGGTTCTCCCTTGTTGACTAAATAGTCAGCTAAGTCGGTAGCTAGGATATAACCTTGCTTAACCGCCTGTTCAGTATTTTCAGCTTTAACTCGCAGGGTTTTAACCATACCGGTAAATACTTCCAAGGTAGATAGCAGGGTATCTACAGCATCAAAGAAACCCTCTTTGTCCTCCTGCATGTCTCTATTATAGGATAAGGGAAGAGCTTTCATCGTCGTCAGCAGTGCCATAAGTTTGCCATAGACCCGTCCTGTCTTGCCCCGAACCAGCTCAGCGACATCAGGGTTCTTCTTCTGGGGCATAATGCTACTAGCAGTGGTGTAAGCCTCATCAAGCTCAATGAAATCAAATTCGGCTGAAGACCAGAGAATAATCTCCTCAGCCAGTTGAGAGAGGTGCATCATACACAGGCTAGCCGCCGCTTCATACTCCACCACAAAATCTCTATCAGAGACAGCATCAATACTATTTTGGCTTATTTGGCTAAAGCCTAGCTCGTGGGCTAAGAATTCTCTATCAATATTATAGGCTACGCCAGCCAAAGCCCCACTGCCTAATGGCATAACATCAGCACGCTTTAGACAATCGCTAAATCGGTCAATGTCCCGCTGGAGCTTCTCAAAATAGGCTAAAAGGTGATGGGCTAGTAACACCGGCTGTGCCGGCTGCAAATGGGTGTATCCCGGCATAACCACCACTTTATTGGCTTCAGCCAGGCTAATTAGCGCCTGCTGAAACTCTCTCAGATTGGTCAATGTTTTAGACATTGCCTCCTTAGCAAAGAGGCGCAAATCCAGAGCCACCTGGTCATTTCTGGAGCGAGCGGTGTGGAGCTTACCCCCCACCTCTCCCACCTTCTCAATGAGTCGGGCTTCAATATTCATATGGATATCTTCCAATTCAGGCTTAAACTGAAATTTACCCTGCTCTATCTCCTCCCTGATAGACGACAGCCCGTCAGTAATCATCTCAGCCTCTTTCTCTGAGATTATACCCTGCTTTGCCAGCATCCTGGCGTGACCAATGCTGCCAGCAATATCATAGCGATATAACCGCCAATCAAAGGTGATAGAGGCAGTATATTCAGTTACTAATTCACCAGCCTTCTTATGAAAACGACCACGAATATGGCTCATACTTTCCTCTTTCGTTGCTGCCATATTTCCTTTATCACACGACCCACTCTCTTGAACTCCTTATCTTTGAATTTATCACTTTTGGCCATATTACACAGAGCACACGCCAAAACGCAATTCATCACATTGTATTCTAATTCTCGATTATTATCTTTGCGGTCTATTTCTAATATCCGCCCTCTTTTAATCCCACCGTAAAAAGTTTCTCCCCATACCATAGGGAAATCCTCCTCTTCAATGCCACAATAATGGCACCTTCTTCCGTCTCTCTCGTAAAGTTCATTTCTCAATCGAGCTTTTTCTGCTGGGCTTATTTTAGGACTCCTTATTGCGCCAGGCATCTTGGGCCTCCTCCTGAGCGGTTTAAAT
>CAZVBB010000204.1:0-2500 GCA_964625285.1 uncultured bacterium
CATTTTAAGGCTATTTTACAGGATAATTTTGAGTTACTTGGAATGCTTATGCAAGAAAACGAATTGCCTCATCAAAAAACCACATGAAATTATATCATTGCCTCATATAAAAATCCACGCAAAAATTAGGCTGTCTACTCTCTTTATGGGAGAAATGGAGGTGGCCTATGGGATTAACGATTGAAAAGAGAGAAGAGCGGTAAGTGAGGGAAGTGGCAAAAAGGTACCAGGCGGCACTGAAGAGGAAACATAGGAAGGGAAACATAAAAACATAGGGACACTTCCCATATTTATTAACACAAGGAAGAAAAAGAAGAAGGAGGAAAAATAATGCGGGAAGTGTCCCTATGTTTTTATGTTTTGTTTATTTTATTATGTTTATTAATATTAAATACAATAAACAAGCGTATTCTTAAGATGAGTAAAGTAATAAAGCTGTTTTAGGGTTTCAATGTTTTTTTCTTCCATTGCCTGCAGATAGTGCAGGAACATCTGTGCCGTCATCAGCGAGTCGCCAAGCGCCGTATGTCTGTCCTGCACCTCCACGCGGTGGTGTTTAATCAGCGAGTCCAGATCGTGACAGCACAGTTCCGGGTAAAAGGCCTGCGCCAGCTTGTAGGTATCAATTACCGGGTTGTAAATTTCTGTTTTTGTGTACCATTTCAGTTTTATGTTCATAAAGGCTAAGTCAAATTCGGCATTGTGCGCTACCAGGGTAGCGTCACCGATAAAATCGAGGAAGTCGCTGATGACGTTACAAACGCCAGGTTTATCGGCTATCATTTCGTCGTTGATTCCGGTAAGGGCCGTGGCGGAAGGAGGGATAGGCCTATATGGATTGACCAGTTCGTGAAAGACCTGTTCTTTGCGGATAGCGCCGTCCGCCAGCACGACTCCGCCAATGGCGATGATTTCGTCTCCCTGATAAGGATAAAAACCTGTGGTTTCAATATCAAAGACGACATAACAACTGCTCTTTAGCGGCTGCTCCAAGTTAAAGCGGTTTTTCTTCAGGAGCGATTTTTCCGCCAGGGCGCTGGCTTCGCCCGGTTCAGGGCGGTAACTGTTTTTAAAACCGTTCTTTTCCGCCCGCGCTTTGTAATAACGGTAGAGTAAATGGTTAGTAATCATCTGCCGGCGGGAAGAGCGCGACTCCAAATAAGTAGGACTATTTTTGTCCATGTTTTACCTCCGGTCAGCCGATATTGGTATAGAAAGAGTAGCTGGTTAAAACTTGCAGATAATCCACCGCCAGAAAAGCTTCACGCAAAGCAACTTTTTCCTTTTTCTTCAAATTTCCCGGGGCAATATAGTTGTCAGGTTCGATGCCCTTGTCTATCTGTAATACACTTTGCCGGATTCTGAACATCATCAGGGTTTCATAAGCTGTAAGCAGCGACTCAGCATCATCAGCGGAAAAAGCTCCTCTTTTAGTAAGAATATTCAGACGCTTAAAGGTATTTGTTTCAAGAATTCCTTCACGCAGGGAATAAGCACGTAAGCAATCAACCACATGGACACAAGCCGCACCTTTTAAGTTTACCATGTTAAAGTGTTCTTTTGTTTTTTCTGTAATAATCTGCTTAAAAAAACCCAGCGGTACGCGGTGTTCCAGGTCGTCTCTAACCAGAAAATGCAGAGCAGCCGCTGACTTTTGAAATTTTCTGGTAACGAAGTCACGCAATAGGTCGCAGAGGTTTTGTTTGCCGCTAATATATCTGAAATCAAGAAATATTGTCATCAGTCGCACATTCTGCGGATTCAGCACGTTAACCCACTCATTAACAGTATCGCGCAAGTCATTAAACGAGCGGCACCAGTTGGGGTTAGAGGCCATGACATTTCCCTTGCACTTGGCAAAGCCGCACCGGTAAAGGCCTTCAACCACTTTTTCTCCCAACAGCAGAAAATACTTGGCCACCTGCTCATTTTTGTCATCAGGGACGTTTTCATGGATTATCCCGTTATCTTGGTCAGTCTTAACAAACTGCTCTTGCCGCCCGCTGCTGCCCATAGCAATCCAGCAGTAGCTTACCGGTGGCTGGCCGTGTCCTTCTGCGATCATTTCCCGTTCGCAGAGTCGAATTATTTTGCGGGTTAGGCGATCAAACAACTCTGTAATAATCTGCAGAATCTCCCTGCTGCCGGCCTTTTCCATAAGTAGTGCCCGCAGGACCCAGTCGATCATCATGCTGGCTTTGGCCAGTCCCTCAATATTTTCCTGTGCTTCAATATTGTTAACTACGCTCAGGGCGCCAATGCTGCGGGAAGTAATCAGATCCCAAATCACCAAATCAGGGGACACAATACCTATTTCTCCTTCTTCCTGCGTCCCCCTCTCTTCTTTTTATATATGGTGAGGAAACTTAGGGAACAACAACCCTTGCTATTCTTGCTATAGATAGATCTTAAGTATTTTTTATCTACTCTTGTCAAGGAAATTAGCACATGGTTCACTTTCTGTTGATTAATTTTTTGCAAGGGCATAATTATTTTGCAC
>CAZVBB010000205.1:0-2488 GCA_964625285.1 uncultured bacterium
TCAAGGGATTGGGGAACTTCCGGACCTCCCGTTCGATGGCTTGATTTAATTTCTTGACCTGTCGGGATAGGGTGCGGATGTTCTCCAGGGTAGTCCACAGGATCAGGTTCAGCGGCTCATTGAGGGCAGGGTGAGAACGGTAAGAATCTTGGTAACCATTAAGCCATCAGAAGTAAAAAATTTTTCAATTTTCTTGCGGCCCTGCTAAACCCCTGCAATTTAAATATTAGCATCATTCCCTTTTGAATCTTTGTAGCATGTCTCGGATCTACATACCAATGGTCCTTCTTAAGTCCTAACACTTAGACTTTTCCGGTTAACCCTGATTACTGTGCCGGTAACTATATTGCCTTCGTGTTTCAAACTAACCTCATCCCCTATCTGGAAATCCTGCAACTTCTTAACGGAAATCCGCAAATAAGTCCAAGTGGTTGATATGGCTTATGTTAAGCAATGGTTTATCATCTAAATAGTTAATGTTCCGTCGTTCTTTGAAAAAAGAAACTTGACAAAAGTCCAAGAATCTGAATAGTGGTAGTGTGGACTTTTCGGAAAGGAGGCTACCACCACTATGGAAATAAAGGATATAAGAGTTGAGTTTGAAGGGGATACCCTCACCAAGTATGGGCTTTTCGCTCTTTTAGTGTGGTTTCTTGTAGACATTTTACATCTCTCCAAAAGGTTTAAGAGCTTAAACTATAAAACACCGGCGCAGTACCTAAAAGAAACTAAAGGAATTACTCTACAACGTATCGTTAGCTAACATTAGTAAGAATATCCTGGGCATGTTACTTTTCACCTCTTTCTATATCTTCCAGAACTTTTTTAATCAATGGTTTTAATTTTGGGATTTCTTCCTTCACTACAAGCCAGACCTCTTCAAAATCCACTATAAAATAACTATGGATAATTTTATCTCTCATACCGGCCATATCACGCCAGGGGATAGAAGGATACTTCTCTCTTATTTCTGGAGACACATTTTTTGTGGCTTCTCCAATAACTTCAATACATCTTACAACTGCATCGCATGTCTTATTATCGCCAAGAAATTGCTCAACCCCCAAACTTTTAATGTGGTCTTCCGCTCTTTCCATATATTCAATGACATCCTTAATATAAAGTTTTACGTTCCTTTTCATATTGACACTGCCTCATTTAAAATTATGTCCTTTAACTCCTTGCGAATGTTTTTCTTTGGAATAACATCAACCTTAATACCAAGAATATCAGATAGATAATTCTCGACAGAAACTATATGAAGCAGACTCACCGGCTTTACAAACTCTACCAGTATATCAATATCACTTTCCTCTTTCTGTTCTCCTCTAATATAAGACCCAAACATGGATATATTCTTAACCTTGTATTTTTCTTCTAACTCTTGCCGGTGTTGTTTAATGCTTTTTTTTATTTCTTCAAATGTTCTCATTTTTTACCACCAAATTAAGGGTTTTAATAGGTAATCCCATTCCCTTTATCCCCTTCGCCTTGATAAGGGGAAGGGGAAGTGGTTATTTTAGAGGGGCTTCGCCCCTCTTTGACTCCCCTTTATTCATCTCCTTCAATATCTCGGCAACTTGCTTTTTAAGTTCAGGCATATCCTTTTGAGTTACTTCCCATACTCGTTCTAATTTAACACCAAAGTATTTATGAATTAGTATATCCCTCATACCAGCAACCGTTTTCCAAGGTATCTTGTGATATTTTGCCTTTAACTCTGTGCTTAAATTCTTTGTTGCTTCCCTATGATTTCAATTGCTCTCATAACAGCATATTGTTTTTCCTTATTTTCAAAAAATAACTCTATTGTTGCATTCTCTATAAATCTCTCTATATCGCATATTGCATCGTATATATGCTGGAGATATGGTTTATCTCTTTTCATAAATTATCTTCATCTCTTTTTTTACATAATCAATTACGTATGGACTTATGCTATCAAACTCCCCAAGGTCTACTTTTCTACCAAAAAGTCTTTTCAACTCCTCTGCTAACTCAACAAGGTCAAATAGTGACTTTCTTTTTCCATCGGCATACTTTATCGCAATGTCAATATCGCTTTTCTTTTTTTGTTCTCCTCTGACAAAAGAACCAAATATAGCCATAAAGACTACGTTATTTTCTTTGCAGATTTTGACTAACTTTTCTTCTATTCCTTTTTTCTTTATCGGAGCTGGTAAATTTTTAATTTTAACCATTTTTTGCTCCATATTTATATTAGGTAACCCCATCTTTTACCCCCTTCCCCTTGATAAGGGGAAGGGGGAATATTTTCTTAAGAGAGGCTTCACCTCTCTTTGACTCTCCTTCAGCTATCTTCTCCCTCAAAGGAGAGGGGGAAAATAGTTTAAAAGAGGCTTCGCCCCTTTTGCCCCTTTTCCTGAGAGTGGAGCTAAGAAAAGTCCTTGACTAGCTTTTCTATACCCACTTTCCACCCCAGGAACCGGGACTCCGTCCCCGAGTCTAATTTCTTTTCCCCAGAATC
>CAZVBB010000206.1:0-2483 GCA_964625285.1 uncultured bacterium
ATAAGATTGCCACACCCTCACTTTGTTCGGGTTCGCAATGACAGCTCTACTGTCAGTTTTGATTTTTGCTTTGTCATTTCTCTTTAACCTCTTTTATTTTGCATTTTGATTTTTGATTTTTGATTTTTCCTCTGCCCTCTGCCCTATACTCTTTGCCCTATGCACTTTGCCGTAATGCGTACCACCTTCCCCAATCCTGTCAAGAAAAAAATCAAAATCAGGGGACACAAAAATCAGGGGACACAATACCTATTTTTTTATAAAATTTCCCAAAAAACAAGCATTTTAAGGCTATTTTACAAAGTAATTTTAAGTTAGTTAGAGTGCTTATGCAAAGAAACAATTCTAAGAAAGGATTAATTGAGTAATGCACTTTCTGAGAAACTTTCCCTTTCGACTAAGATGTCCTGAAAGGACATTTTGGTAGTAGGCATATCTCGTCCAGAGGACAATGAGCCTCTGGCTTCATTTCGACAGAGCCCTTAAAATGCAAATCATCGTTCTAATCTCGTTCCTTTTGCACATGCGATGAGCACCTTTGGTGCAATCATCGTTCTAATCTCGTTCCTTTTGCACAAGTCCGCCTAGGCGGAAGCACCTTTGGTGCAATAAAAATAGTCTCATTTTTTCTCAATTTCCTTGCCACAGTTTGGGCAGTAGGACGGATTGCCCTCATAATATTTTCCACAATGAACACATAATTGAGGTGTGCTTGTATTGGGCAATTCACCAGGAAGTTTTGGTCTCGTAATAAGCCAAATCGGTAAAAATACTATCAAGAGTAGCCAGGTTCCAAGAAACCACAAAAATGCGGAGCCACTGCTTTTGCCTCTCTTCTTAGCATCTAAATATACCCAAATAGCAACTATTAGTGCTATTAATAGTCCAATTATTTTTATGGCACTTTCACCTCCCTTAAGGCATTTTACTTAACTTAAAATAACCAAAATACTTCCCGCCTGAGGCGGGCTGTTGTTAATACTCACTAATTAGGTAACTCTTTTGGTGTAATATAACTAACCAAAGGAGGTCCTAATGATATACTCACAACAGATCGTTGCCAAACGATGGATACCTATTTTATTCTCATCTTCTTCTTAAAAAGGTCTCCAGACACTCTACTTTAAAGTATCCTACACGGCTTGAACCCCGTCAAGCATCAGTAAAAAGGGTTCAGAGGTTCAAAGTTCAAAGGTTTAGAAAACGCTGAAGGGTGGACTGGTGACTGGTGCTCTATTTTTGGAGAGAAGCCATAATTTTTAAGGCGGCAGACTGAGGATTGGTTTTTCTATGCACTAAGTCATCTACCAATTTTTTTAAGCGACCTTCATCAATTCTATCATCAATATAATTCTTAAGAGAACTTTCAATAGCCACCATCAATTCTAATTTGGCTTTTTCTTTGCGGCGCTGCTCAAGCTTTTTACTGGAAATGAGGAACTGTTTATGTCTGAGGATTTCATCGGCTAATTCTTCAGTCCCTTTACTGGAGATTGCCTCGGTTAAAATTATGCCTGGCTTCCACTCACCGGCAAGGTGAGGTCTCATCTCAAGCATAACTTCTAGCCCAATTTTTAAATTGTCGGCACCATCTCTATCTGCCTTATTTATAACGAAGATATTAGCCGCTTCCAGGATACCGGCTTTCATCATTTGAATTTCATCCCCCATCCCTGGAATCAAAATAACGATAGTCGTGTCAGTAATTCTGGCAATATCTATTTCTCCTTGCCCCGAGCCTACCGCCTCGACAAAGATGATGTCCTTGCCCATAGCATCCATAACATGGATCACATTTACTGTAGCCTTTGATAACCCCCCTTTCCAGTCTCTGGTGGCTAAGCTTCTAATAAATACATCCTTATCTGTGCCATAATTCTGCATCCTTATCCTGTCCCCTAATATTGCCCCGCCGGTAAAAGGACTTGTAGGGTCGATAGCAATAACGCCGACTGTCATGTTTTTCTTTCTGAAAACATTTATTAGACTACCAAGCAGTGTGCTTTTGCCTACGCCCGGAGCACCGGCTACTCCAACTATGTGGGCTTGTCCAGTGTGGAAATAGATGCTCTTCAATCCCTCAATTGCGTCTGATAGTTCGTCCTCTATGCCTCGCATAAGTCTAGCTGCGGCTCGAACATTGCCTTCTAATATTTTACTTGTTATGTCCATACTCACTCGCCGGATGGGCTAAGCCTATTTACGGGCTTTACATTCTCAATTGTCCATTTTATTATTTCGTCAAGGGGTGTGCCGGGTAAGAATATCGTCTTAATACCAGCTTGCTTTAGCTTGGGAATGTCTTCCTCGGGGATGATACCACCGCCAGTAACAGTAATATCTTCAGCGCCCTTTTCTCTTAGCTGTTTGACTACCTCAGTGAAAAGATATAGGTGAGCGCCAGAAAGGCAACTAAGGCCAACCAGGTCAACATCCTCTTGTATGGCAGCATTAACTATTTCCTCGGGGGTCTGATGTAAGCC
>CAZVBB010000207.1:0-2462 GCA_964625285.1 uncultured bacterium
GTTACAGAGAATTATAGCCGTGATGGGAATTTGTATATTGTGATTTTAGCATTGCTCTATGCTCTATGCCCTATGCCTTTCCCCTTCCGCCCTACGATCCCTGCAAACTGTTACGGTTGCTACCGCTTAACATATTATCTACAGTGGCTTTAGCTTTAAGGCGAATTTCTTCTGGAACTTTAATCTCTGTGGTCATATCTTCCAGTGCCCAGAGGACATTTTCCAGTGTAATCAGTTTCATTCTTGGGCAGATTGCCTGATCAGAGGCAGGGATAAATTTCTTATCATGATTCTCTTTTTTCAACCTGTGTATTATTCCAATCTCTGTTCCTATGATTAGTTCTCTGGCATCAGTTTCATTGGCAAACTTGCACATTCCACTAGTGCTTAAGACTTCATCAGCGAGGGCGATTACTTCCGGTCTGCACTCCGGATGAATGAGTACTTTAGCTTGTGGGTACTCTTGCCTTAATGCAATGATATCCTGTGGCTGTATCCTGATGTGGGTAGAGCAGAAGCCGGGCCAGAGGATTATCCGCTTTTTAACTTTGGTAGAAATATAATGACCCAGGTATTGATCGGGAATAAATAATATCTCTTCGGCATCTAAACTTTCAACTACCTTGATTGCGTTAGCAGAGGTGCAGCAAATATCTGATTCTGCCTTAACTGCAGCGCTGGAATTAACATAACAGACTACTGTTGTTCCCGGATGATGTTTTTTCTTTTCTCGTAAGCTCTCAACAGTAATCATATCAGCCATGGGGCAGCCAGCATTTGCATCAGGAAGTAGAGATATTTTGTCCGGACAAAGGATGGAGGCAATCTCTGCCATAAAGTGCACTCCGCAAAATACAATTACATCTGCCTCAGTTTTGGCTGCAGTCCGGCTCAGCTCAAGAGAATCACCCACAAAATCGGCAATATCCTGAACCTCGCCAAGTTGATAGTTATGGGCAAGAATAACAGCATTTCTTTGCTTCTTGAGACGCAGAATGCGTTCTGTTAATTCAGCGTCGCGCTGATTCGCTTCTATCAAGCTATCCATCATTTCATTCGGTAATCTGATTACACAGATTTTTTTAACGACGATTACACAGATATTCTAAGCGGCTTTAATCTGTGTAATCTGCTTTTTTTTAATCGGTGTAATCTTCAATACACTCTCCAACTGTTAGTATAAATATTCATTCTCTTTCCCCTGACAAACCCAATGAGGGTCACGCCAAAGTCAGCAGCTAAATTTATTGCCATGTCAGTTGCAGCACTTATAGAGGCAATTATAGGTATATTTCTCTTAACTACCTTAAGTAGAGCTTCTGAAGAAATTCTGCCACTGGTAATCAGTATTCTATCATCTACTGATATATCTTTCAAGATACATTCACCAAAGACCTTATCAATAGCATTGTGTCTTCCTATGTCTCCACTAAAGATTAAAATACTCTTTGTATCACAAAGGGCAGAGCCGTGAATCCCACCTGTTTCTCTATAAATACGAGAGCGGAGTTGAAATTCATTGGTTAGCGCAAGAACCTCGTTAGCTGAGATTTTCATCTGGGAGGTTACTTTTGCTACGTTCTGAGCGTCAACGGCACTGTAAAAGATAGCTCCTCTTCCACAACCTGAGGTTATGAATCGTTTAAATAAATCAGGCTTCTCCGTCCCACTGGTTTCCACATATGCCACGCCTCTTTGTTCATTAAGTGTTATTTTCTTAATCTCTTCTTTATTTTTTACAAAGCCTTCTGAGAAAAGAAAGCCGGCAGCCAAATATTTCAAGTTCGTTGGAGAACAGAGCAGCGTTACTAATTCCTGATTATTCAAAATAATTGTAAAAGCATATTCCTGGACAACTTTGTCTTTAATTTCTTCTCTGCCTTCCCTGTTAATTCGCAGTATCGAAAATTCTCTTACCCCGTTTGTCATATCACCAGTCTCCTAGTAGCACCAGTTTACAAGTTGACAAGTTTACAAGTTGACAAGTCCACCGTTCAGGGTTCCGGGTTCTGAACCTCTGAACCCTTGAACTCTGAACCTTTGAACCTCTGACCCCTTGAATCCTTTTTTTCAACCTTATTACAACCAGATTTGATCGGATTTGATAATTAGGTATGATAGCCCTATTATTATCATGGGCAAGTGCTTCTATCCTCTATAAGTTTTCTCCGCGCGTATCCTTATATCTAATATCCAGACGATTTTCCGCTTATCATCTACATTATACAAAATCCGATAATCTCCAATTCTTAATCTGTATTTTGCTAGATGATAAGAAACAGGCATTGGCGATTTTATTTCCATAAACCCTTTTTTATGGAATGGTCTAGGATTACCTCTGAGATTATCTACTTCATCTACTATTTTTTTCCTCTGATTTTCATGAGGGATCTTTTTCTGCAGAAACTCGTCAAAATATCTTTTAAGTCTTGGTGTTGGATATCTAACGTCGTAGCTCATTC
>CAZVBB010000208.1:0-2451 GCA_964625285.1 uncultured bacterium
TAAACCTCGTCAATCACCGATTGAGGAATAAGTGCCATATATTCACCAGTTCACAGTCAGAAGTGCACCAGGGCACCAGTTTATTCAGAGGAGCACCAGAGCACCAGGGCACCAGTTTATAATGATTTATAGAATTTCCATAATAAATTTCCCACTTCCTGACGTAAATCTTGAAGTTTTTTGTGGTCCTCTCGGTTAAAATACCCCAGCTTTAGAGAAAAATCAAAAAGGTATTCTGCTTCGGCAAGAGAACCTAATGCCACATTTATAAACTGTCTTAATTCTTTCTTCCCTTGCCTTCCATAACCCTCAAGCTATCCCCTTTGGGGATGCCTTCCCTAAGGGGCTCCGCCCCTCGGGCGTCCGCATAGGCGGACTGTCACCCCATGAGGGAAACCAGATTGTTTCCCTCAAACTCCCTAATCCGCATAGGATCATCGTTTTAATCTCATTCCTTTCAATCAAGCGATGAGCACCTTTTGGTGCAATCATCGTTTTGATTCCATTCCTTTTGCACAAGCGATGAGCGCCTTAGCGCAATTTTTCAAATTCCTATGCTTCAACAATATTTATGGGAACTGATAAAGCCGCTCTTCTTAACTGAGAAGTGATCCCATAAATTTCTTCTTTAGGAAAAGATTTGGTAACTAAATAAACTTGATATGCTAATTCATCGGCTTTCTGCCAGACAATTAACTTTTTATACCCTTTCTCTGCCATTTCTCCTCCTTCTTTTACTGGTGCTCTGGTGCTCTGGTGCCTGGTGCTCTTTTCTAGATTTCCACATACTTCTTCAGAAATGCTTTGTTCATAGCTAAAAATAGGACCACATACATAATAAGAAGCGCCGCAATCTGAAAGACAAACGGTGGAATTGTCCATATCTTCGGCATTGCTCCGAGGGCAAAAAATTTATGTGTTATAACCGATGAGATAATCCCGCATAAAGCAGGCACAATGACAAGCGGCGACTCTATCTTTAATTTTAGGGGATGCAGGAAATAAACAGTAATAAGGAAGGTTAGTGCTGATGCCCCAAGGAAAAAGGTGCCTACCATGATAATATTCCCGTGAAGATGGATTGCCACAGTAATCGCAATCGTCTGCAATACTACTCCACACAGCATTGCTATTGCTGCGTAATTTACTTTTTTTAAGCCAATGTAGCTATTAAAAAGGACAAAGTTGAGCCCTGTGAATACAATGCCAGAGGCGAGCAGCACAATTACTCTGTGTAGGAGAACTGCCGGGAATTGCCTGCCTGCCAGAAATTCAACTATTTTTCCTCCGGCAAAGAAATAAAGTATAAGCACCCCGCCGAGGATAGCAAAAGACGCCCACAATATTTTATTCAGATAGTGCTGAACTAAATCTTTTTTCCCCTGGGCTTCGGCTTCACTCATCGCAGATATAATCGGGAATGTCAGTCCCATTAATGCCAGTCCCAGGCTACCATATAAAAAAGCAGCGGCAAAGTGCCCTGAGATAATAAGGTTTTCCTCTATGGTAGGTGCAAACATTCCTCTTGCTGCAAAGGAAGCTACCAGTATCAGTGGAATTGTATTTAGAAGAGTGTAACTTATGTGGGCAAGGTTTGTCATAGCGCCAAACTTTACAATTTTTTTGTAAAGCCCCGCACTTTTCTTAAAGTCATAAAGTCCCCGGAAGGTCTCAACATCTGTTTTTTTTAGAAGATGATATGCCACTCCCCAGGCAAAAGCTCCACCCACAGCAAGCCCTAAGATTCCACCTGCAATATCCATCTGTGAGGCTTCCCCCCAAAACCTTTGAGCCAGCACAACAAACAGAGTTGAAGATAGGAAGGCAGCAAATGGAAGTGTAAAATGCCCGACGGAAAAGTAATCGGTTCTATGTATTCCCAACAACACATGGTTTATAGACCAGAACTGGGCAGTGGTAAAAATAGTCAGTACTAATGAGGCTCCTATTGCCGCAGTAATTTCTGAAATGAGGCCGAATATTAGTAGACCCCCCAATACGAGGAGAGAAGTGGAGAGCACGCAAATCCCGATAATAAACACTAATTTATTACCTTGACTGGCGAAGTCTCTTGCCTGCCCCCCTTCATTCTCCCAGTGGTGAGCAACATAGGTGGCAATAGCCATATGAACTCCAATTATGGCAATGAGTGTGAGCACCCAGAACGATTGAAAAATTGGGCCTAAAATTCCGAAGTCATGAGCTCCTAACAGGCGGGTCATTACTATCGTCCAGCCGGTGAAGAAAAGCCCCCCGAAGAACATTCCTCCCAAAGATAATAAGGCGCCTAATGAGAACCTTTTGCTCTTGTCCTTATCCGTTAGTGCCTCTTTAAATAACGATAGCCTTTTTGTCATTTTAACTGTTGATTACGCCGATTACAGGAAGATTACACAGATTGTCTCGACTATAAAAATCTGTGTAATCCATATTTTATCTGTGTAATCAGAG
>CAZVBB010000209.1:0-2430 GCA_964625285.1 uncultured bacterium
TTTACTATTATTGCTACTCTTTTTTTGGCCGTTACCCTTATTCTCTTCTTCTTTGATTACTCTTACTACGCCTACTACCCGATCGTTAGGCTGTATTTTAATTAGCCTTACCCCGCGAGTGTTGCGGCTCAAGATACGGCGCGGGGTAGGTATTCTGATAGCCTTTCCTTGAGAACTAATAAGAATAACTTCATCATCAGAACTTACTCTCTCAGTGCCAATAACGCGCCCGTTGCGCTCTGAGGTATTGATATTAATTAAGCCCTTTCCGCCACGATGCTGCTTTCTGTATTCTGAAAACAAACTACGTTTTCCATATCCATTTTCAGTTACCGAGAGAACTGTTCCTTCCCCTGAGGTAACCTCCATATCTATAACCCGATCATCAGCCCCGAGCCTGATTCCGCGCACTCCCCGTGCTGTTCTGCCAACCACCCGCACCTCCTCTTCGGGAAATCTGATTGCTTTTCCTGAGGCTGTAGCAATGAAGAACTCTTCGTTTCCGGAGGTCAGTTTAACATTCACCAGGTGATCGCCATCATCAAGGTTAATAGCAATTATCCCGCCTGTCCTGATACGTCCATAGAGGGCAAGATTAACTCTTTTAATTACTGCTTGTTCCGTAACCATTACAATAAAACGCCCCTCATCAAAATTTCTTATTGGCAGGAGGGCAGTTACTTTTTCATCTGGATTAAGCTTGAGAAGATTAACAACTGCCATTCCTTTAGAAACTCTTCCTGCCTGAGGCAGCTCATACACCTTGAGACGATGCACCCTTCCCTTATCGGTAAAAAACAGAAGGTTGTCATGGGTTGAGGCAATAAAAAGACCTGTGATAAAATCTTCCTCCTTTGTAACAACTCCGATTACTCCCGTCCCGCCACGTTGTTGCTGTCGATAGGTGGATACAGGAAGGCGCTTGACATACCCGGCATGACTGATTGTAATTACCATATCTTCTTCGGCAATCAAGTCTTCAATTGAAAAATCCGCTCTTTCTTCCCGAATTTCGGTTCTTCTCTTATCGCCATATTTCTTTTTTACTTCTAAAAGCTCATTTTTGATAATGTCAAGGATCTGACGCGGACTGGCAAGAATTCCCTGCAATCTCGCTATCTTTTTAACCAGCTCAATGTACTCATCGTTTATCTTCTGACGCTCCAGACCGGTGAGACGCTGGAGTTTCATATCAAGTATTGTCTGCGCCTGCTCACTGGTTAGTCTAAATTTGAGAATGAGCTTTTCGCGAGCCTCATCAACGACAGCAGACTCTTTAATTACTTTAATCACAGCGTCAAGATTGTCCAGCGCAATTCTCAGTCCTTCTAAGAGATGTGCCCGCTCCTCAGATTTTTTCAACTCATATTGAGTGCGCCGCCGCACGACTTCCTGCCTGTGTTCCAGATAAAACTCAAGGCATTCTTTAAGATTCAGTAGGAGAGGGCGACCATTATGGACAGCCAGCATATTAACGCTGATAAACGCCTGCATCTGCGTATATTTATACAGCTTATTGAGCACAATCTCACCGTTCTCACCACGACGAAGTTCTATCACAATGCGCATGCCATCTTTGTCCGATTCATCCCGCAATGCTGAAATCCCCTCAATTTTCTTTTCTTTCATCAGGGAAGCAATGTCCATCAAAAGATTTGCCTTGTTTACCTGATATGGAATTTCAGTAACGATGATTCTTTCTTTCCCACCCTCTATCTCATCTATTGAAGCACGCCCCCAAAGCTTAATCTGCCCTTTTCCAGTTGCATAGGCATCTTTTATTCCACTTTTTCCAAAGATGATGCCGCCGGTAGGAAAGTCAGGCCCGGTAATTATCTTGCCTAATTCATCAATGCTCACTTCAGGCTTATCAATTAATTTCACCACTCCATCTATAACTTCGGATAGGTTGTGAGTAGGAATGTTGGTAGCCACGCCCACAGCAATCCCCGAAGTGCCATTCACCAGCAAATTTGGAATACGCGCTGGAAGAAGTTTTGGTTCCTGAAGTGTGCCATCAAAGTTAGGAGCAAAATTAACCGTCTCCATCTCTATGTCAGCAAGGAGCGCCTCGCTTAATGGAGACATTCTCACCTCTGTATAGCGCATCGCTGCGGCAGCATCGCCATCTACAGAGCCAAAGTTCCCTTGACCATCAATCAGCGGATAACGACAGGAAAAATCCTGTGCCATCCTTACCATAGAGTCATAGACGGCAGTATCACCATGGGGATGATACTTTCCAAGAACTTCTCCAACCACACGCGCTGATTTCTTATAGGCACGATTACTTGCCAACCCTAAATCCTGCATTGCATATAGTATTCGCCGATGCACCGGTTTGAGCCCATCTCTTACATCAGGAAGCGCTCTTCCCACGATGACACTCATTGCATAATCAAGATAAGATGTTTTCATCTCATCTTCAAT
>CAZVBB010000210.1:0-2425 GCA_964625285.1 uncultured bacterium
TTTTTATCGTTGAGACAATCTGTGTAATCTGACCCGAAGGGTCATTCCGAGCCCTTCACTTCGTGTCATTCTGAGCCGAAGGCGAAGAATCTCATGTTCAGGGCAGGCTCCGCGACCGAAGAATCTCGCTCAGGGTAAACTCCGCGAGGAATCTCAATGAGATTGCTTCGGCAAGTTCCCTCGCTGTCGCTCGGGACAAGCCTCGCAACGACGTCGGCGTAATCAGAGGGCTCTGAAGCTTTTTTCAGAGACCTCTCCAAAACACTTTCTTGCTTCCTGACGAGAAGTCCGATCTGCTGCCAATATTTCTTCTATATCGGGCGACTCAATCAAATTGTGCTTTTTCATAACTTTTTCCACTACTGCAGCAATTTCCAAAAATCCGATTCTATGGCTTAAGAAGGCAGCCACCGCTTCCTCATCAGCGCCATTAAGAACTGCCGGCAACGTTCCCCTTGCTGCAGCCGCTTCATATCCATATTTCAGGGAGGGAAATCTGCTCATATCTGGCCTCATAAATTCAAGTGGAGAATTTTCAACAAGGTCAAGGGCGGGAATCTTATTGGCAACTCTCTCTGGATAGGTTAAACAGTGATGGATAGGGAGGCTCATATCCGTTGCCCCTAAGAGCGCAATCATTGTTCCATCAACAAAATCAACCATTGAGTGAACCTTCGCTTGTGGGTGGATGACTACCTCGATTTTGGAGGCGGGAATTTCAAAAAGGTTAACTATCTCAATTATCTCCAGAGCCTTATTCATCATCGTTGCAGAATCAATAGTTATTCTTTGTCCCATCTTCCACCTTGGATGCCTTAATGCTTTCTGTGGACTGATCGAGGAAAGATCCTTTTCAGGAAGGCTATAAAATGGGCCACCCGAGGCGGTCAAAATTACTTTTCTTACTTTATCAATATTCTCGCCATTCAGGCACTGAAAGAGAGCATTGGCTTCACTATCCAGTGGCAGAATTTGAGAGCCGCTTTTCCTTGCTTCTTCCAATAAGAGTTTTCCAGCCATAACAACTGCTTCTTTGCTTGCGAGGGCAACGACTTTGCCTGTTCTTACCGCTGAGAGAGTGGGCAAAAGTGAGGCTGCCCCGGCGATTGCGACGATGATAGTGTCTATTTCAGGACATTCAGCTATCTTGATTATCCCCTCATCACCTTCAAATATTTTTATCCCACTGATGCGTTTTTTTAGCTCCCGGGCTGCCCCGGAATCTGCCATTGCTACTAATTGTGGGTGAAATTTCCTGATTTGCCCTTCCATTGCCGTCACATTGCTTCCTCCAGTAAGAGCAAAGAGAGAAAATTTCTCTCCAAGTGAATCAATGACTCCCAAGGCAGTACTTCCGATGGAGCCGGTTGAGCCGAGAATACCGATTTTTTTCATTCGCATAAGATATTTTTCCTTCAAGCGGAGGCTTCCACATACCACCTACTAATTTTCACACCTGCACCTCGTAGGTGCAGGTAACCTTTTGAACAAGAGAATTGTCTCAATCCTGCCTTAACGATAGACCTCTCTACGGTGTTTAATTCGATAGACATATATTTCCTTCTTTTTCTTATCAACGGTATAGAGTATGCGATAGTCTCTCTTGCGGATTCTGTAACCCTCGACTCCCTTTAATTTCACTGCTCGCGCAAGAAAAGGATTTATTTCTAATTTCCCTAATTCTGTTACAATTCTTTTCAGGTCCTTTGAAGAAAGTTTTTCCAGGCTTGCTTGAGCTTTATTCTTCAGCCTAACAGTATATTTCAAAGTTTACCCTCTTTTCTCATTCTCTGGGTAAACTTCTTTAAGGTAATACCTTTCTCTTCCTCCTCTTTTACTGCTTTCTTCAATTCCAAGGCGTCTTCAATATTCTCTATGTATTTTAATAGCTTCTGGTAATCTCTCAAATCTATCATCACCGCAATCTCTTCTCCTTTCTTATTTACTACGTATTGCTCCTTTACCTCTAACATAGCCCTACCTCCTCTTTTGGTCCTATTTTAGTCTACCACAGAAAAATCCATTCTCTTACCCCCCATGACCAGATTTTTTTGCCGCGTTTTGAGCCTATTACAATAACTTTGTCCCTTTGTTTTTTGTAACAATTTAATAGGACTATTTTAATTCCAAATAACACAAAAAAAGATTTGTCAAGGGGAAAATAAATTTTTCAAGCGTACCAGAACACCAGTCCATTTTCCCCTCACCTTAATCCTCTCCCCTGAGACCTGCCTGTGCGTGTCCGCACGCAGACAGGGGAGAGGGAGGGGTGAGGGGTAAACCCTTGAACACTTGAACCCTTGAATCCTTTTCTCACTTTGCGCTGAGTTAATACTTGAGTTGTTTCCTATAAGCTTTTTCTAATTGTTGACTCATTAATTGATAACTAAATCAAGGCTCTCAGTTCATCAATTGAGATTTCGAC
>CAZVBB010000211.1:0-2411 GCA_964625285.1 uncultured bacterium
TGATATTTGGTCATTTGTCCGCCTAAGGCGGATGGAGTTTGTAATTTATCCATTATACTTCACTAAGGATTTACGCTAAATCATACCAGCCAACGGGGTTCTACTAGAGCATTTACCAGGGTTCAGAGGTTCAGGGTTCAAAGGTTAAGAAAACCCAGAACGGTGAACCCAGAACCCAGAACGGCTGCCTTGTCTCTAAGGGATAATAAAGATTTCTTCTATGTTGTGGAATGTGCCCCCATGGGAAGTTGGATGAAGATTGCCGAACTTATTGCGGACAGCGGGCATCATGCTGGTATGATAAAGGGGAATCCAGTTAACTTCCTCAGCGAAGATTTCCTGAAATTCATTATAATATGCTCTTCTTTTCTCCCTGTCCAGCTCCCGCGCTCCTTGGACGAAGAGCTCGGCAATTCGCGCCTGAGCGGGATTATCGGGCTCTTCTAACCGCGGATTCCACAAGTGAAGATGTCCTCCATAGTGAAAGACGGTCTTTCCATGATGGGGCTCAATGCCGCCGGTAATTCCAAGAACAACCGCATCCCAGTTCCAGGTAACATCAAGTTGGTCAAGAAGCGCACCCCATTCAATAGGCATAATAGTTACATCAATACCTATTTCAGCCAGGTCCTCCTTGATGAGTCCCATTGCTTGAATGCGAAGCTCATTACCCGCATTGGTCACAATATGAAAGCTCACTTTATTGCCATAGCTATCTTCAATCCAGCCGTCACCATCCCGGTCATACATCCCAATTTCTCTTAACATAGCCCTCGCTTTTGGGGCATTGAACTCAAACTTTCTCACCCGAGGATTATGGAAAAAAGGGTCTGCCGGGCTTATGGGGCTGTGCATTACATAAGCCTGTCCATCATGAATTACTTTAATCATTCCCTCACGGTCAATTGCATAGAGAATTGCCTGGCGAAATGTCCTGGACCTAAACCAGCGTTGCTTGTGAAGCGGGACGAAAGGCTTTCCGGTCCCAGGATGGAGCCGGTGATTCTGATTAAATGCCATAAACTCTCTGGAAAAGGTAGGTCCTAAAAAATGAATGGTAAAGTTACCCCTTTCTTGCTCTCCGTAAAGGAGCGGAAGGTCAGTGCCGCGTAAGCCAAAAACATCGGTTTCACCAGCGCGGAATCTCATAAGTGCTGCCTCTATGTGAGGAACAATTATAGTTGTAAGTTCGTCTAAGTAGGGGAGTTTTTGCCCGTCTTTATCCAGCTTCCAGTAGTTGGAATTTCTCTTGATGACTATCTTCTCGCCGGGAATATACCTATAAAGCATAAAGGGTCCGGTTCCAACGAGTTTTTCCGGAGGAGTGCCCAGTCCCCAGATAAGGGGGAATTCTCTCCTTTCCCAGGCTTCATAGAGCCTGTGTTTTGGCACAATTTCTGTTCCCACTGCTGCTAAAAAAGGAGCAAAAGGCTCTCCTAAGGTGAATTGAACAGTAAAATCATTTAGTTTTACTGGACGAATAGGTACTCCTTCAATAGTAAGTCCAGGCCTTGCGGCGGCAGGTATGTCCGGGTCATGGATGAGGTCAAAAGTAAAGATGACATCATCGGCGGTGAACCGCACTCCATCATGCCAGTAAACATCATCTCTTAAGAAAAATGTATAAGTAAGTCCATCAGGAGAAATCTCCCAACTCCGTGCAAGGTGAGGTTTTATCTCCGCAGTTATACCGCATCTTCGTGTAAGTCCCTCAAAGTTTAATTCCATAGCTCCCAAGGATGCCGTATCCATTGCTAAAATAGGGTTAAAAGTTGCCGGGTCGGCAATCATTGAGGTAATTCGTCTTCCTCCGTAGGTGCCTACCTCAGGTAAGACAAGCTCTTCTGTTACTATTATTTCTTTCTCAACTCTTACTGGATAAAGATAAAAAAATAGCGCCACTAACCCCAATAAAATCAAAATCATATATTTTTTCATTTTTACTCTCCTGATTGTACCGACAAAGTAGAACATTTTCATTGGACAACAATGCTGAATAGTTACATTATATCATAAAATATGCACCAATATCGTATGCCATATACACTAGAAATATTAATATCATTACCGCGTAAATACTCAGTCAACTCCGTTGACTGAAAGGCACAAAGTGGCAAAGGCACAAAGAAAAATGCTCTGCTATTAAACTCTGTGCCTTAGTGCCTATGTGCCTAAAATTGGACGGCTTTCACTGAATATTTATATTACCGCTACCAGAAACAAGGCAGATTCTATGCTTCTGACATCCACCTTCGCCTGCCCCCTTGCACGAAACAGCCCCCGTTTAGAGGAAGTGAGATATAGCCTAATTTTTGTATATATGTAGCGTAATAAGTATTTGCATATTCATTATGATTACACGGATTAAAAAGGAGATTGCACCGATAACTACAGAGGATTTTAATCTGTGT
>CAZVBB010000212.1:0-2408 GCA_964625285.1 uncultured bacterium
AATGAGGTGCTCTCGCTCAGCAGGAGTCATTCTGTCAACTATCAGAACTCCATTTAAGTGATCTACTTCGTGCTGGATTACCCGTGCAGGAAGCCCCGTAACTTTTAACTCTATCTCCTCTCCATTCTCACCAAGCCCTTTAGCTGTAATATCCTTCGCTCTCTTGATACTTGCTTTTATTCCAGGGAAACTCAGGCAGCCCTCCTCAGCGATCTCCTCGCCACTTCTCATTACTATCTCAGGATTAATAATAACCAATGGCATATCAGTGGCATCAGTGACAATCACTCTTTGTTCCACTCCGATCTGGGTCGCGGCAAGTCCCACCCCATTGTTCTGACGCATTGTCTCAAACATATCTTTAATCAATTTCTTTAGCTCATCAGTAATCTCAGTTACTTTTTTAGCTTTCCTCCTTAATACAGGGTCGCCATAGATTCTTATTTTCATATTTTTATTTGATTTTTCCCATCAACAAAAATTATTTTCATCTCGTGGCCTCTTGCTTCTTCATCATCCATTGCAGAGTAAGAGATGATATGAATATGGTCACCAACCTGTCCACAGCGAGCAGCAGGCCCATTTAAGCAAATTTCTCCGCTTCCTTTTTTTCCTTTCATGCAGTAGGTTTCTATTCTACTACCATTGTTAAGATTTACAACCTGCACTCTTTCCATCGGGAGGATGTCAGCTGCCTTTAGAAGTTCCCCATCAATGGTGATACTTCCCTCATACCTGAGATTTGCTGCAGTAATAACTGCTCCATGAATCTTAGATTTACACATTACTCTCTGCATTATTAAGCTCCCTATTCACAATTAAAAGCGAAAAGTTAACAGTTTAGTCCAGAAGACTATCAGTCTCTGGCTCATTAATTCTGGCTTCTGACTTGTATACCTCAATGGAGATGTTGTCAATGAGACGCGTATTACCAATCCAGACAGCAAGAGCAATCAAAATCTTGCCGGTAATCTCTTTCTTCTCTCTTAGTGTTTCTCCATCAACAAGGGAAATATAATCTATTTTTACTCGCGGCTCTTTCCTGATCATTTCCTCCATTATTTTAAGAATCTGTTCACTATTTCTTTCTCCGGAATTAATCAAGTGACGCGCCTTCAGAAGAGATTTATAAAGAATCGTTGCCGATTTTCTCTCTTCTTTAGTCAGGTAGTTATTTCTTGAGCTCACTGCAAGACCATCAGCAGTCCGCACAGTAGGGAGAACCTTTATCTCTACTTCCATATTAAGGTCAGCAACCATTCTCTTGACAATCAGTGCCTGTTGGGCATCCTTGGCTCCAAAGTAAGCAATATCTGGCCTGATAATATTGAATAGCTTTGCAACAATTGTTGCCACCCCACGGAAATGCCCCGGACGCGAGATGCCACATAAAGGAAGACTCAACTTCTCCACATTGATAGAGGTCTGATATCCATCGGGATACATCTCATCAGCCAGCGGAGTAAAAACAAAGTCCACCCCGGCATTGAAGGTAAGGAGGCAATCTCTATCTATATCTCGCGGGTATCGCTCGTAATCCTCCCCTTCAGGAGCAAATTGAGTAGGGTTAACAAAAATACTGATGATAGTAGCATCGCAATCTTTTCTTGCCTGACGAATAAGACTGATATGCCCCTCATGCAAGCACCCCATTGTCGGAACAAAGCCAATTACACACCCCCTTTCTTTTAGGGCGTGAGAGCAGGCAGAGATCCGAGAAATCCTCCTGATAACTTCCATCTCTCCAACCGTAGAAAAGTATCTATCATCTGATACCGGGCATAATTTACATCTTCGGTGAGAATTGTCCCTGTAGGAATATGCCAGTATTGTGGATGACCATCTTCTCCTATCCCTTTATAAAGAAGATTGGAGCCATACCCGGCTATTCCACTTCCCTCCAACCTGATTACATGGTTTACAATAGGAGTAAAACTAACTTCAGGGTTCCGCTTGATAGTAACTCGATAATGCTTTAGCTTTTCCTGGAAGCGCTGTGCTTCATCAGATGAAATTCTCTCCCATATGATTCTTCCATCAGAAGTAATAATTTCAGCAAACGCCTCTTCGCTGAATTCCTTTATCTTGAGGATTTCTATTGTTTCAAGCCTACCATTAACTTTATTTTTCATTTTTTCTCTTACTATAAACTAGCAGTAGTTAAGTCAATCACTTCTTCAGCAACAAAAATAGGAACGTTAGCGCGCAGAGCAAGAGCAATAGCATCGCTTGGTCGGGCATCAATTTTCACTTCTTTTCCTTCTTGGGTGACAATCATTAACTTGGCAAAAAATATTCCTTCGGATAGACTGTCAACGATTATACCTTCAAGTTTTGCTCCGAGTCCCTTTATTGTGCTCCTTAATAGGTCATGTGTAAGAGGACGTGGTGGGGTTATTCCCTTCACC
>CAZVBB010000213.1:0-2397 GCA_964625285.1 uncultured bacterium
TTATCCTCTTTAATTTTCTTGTTTACTTGACATAAGATATATTATGTATCCTTAGTAGGGAACATAGGATCAAACCTCTATATTCAAAGGTAACCACTCAGGAGCCGGAATTCAGGAGTCAGAATGAATGGACCAGAGGCTCATTGCACTCTGGATGAAAGAGAACCAGCCAAACATTTTCAAGACCTGCTATCTTCAAATTCCTCAATCATCGTTCTAATTTCGTTCCTTTTGGATCATTGTTATGATTTCTTTAACCTTGTGATCAAGCAATGAGAGCTTTAGCTCAACAAGCGATGAGCGCCTTTGGCACAATTTTCACTGTAATTCACTCTTTTTCTTTTAACAACCGTGAACTGCCTGCCTGTGCATGCCCGCACGCAGACAGGGAAACCATGAACGGTGAACGGTGAACGGTTACAAAATTCGTTTTATCCTCTCTTATTACTCTGCTGCTCTTGTGCCCTTTGCACTTGAATCCTTTTTTTAAAGATAAGGCGAAGAAATGATTATGTTAAAATTGCTTCAATGTATCAAGAAATGTAATAGATTGAAATTCAATATATTAACATTACTTTGCTCATACTTTACTTTAACTAATGTATTATTCTCCTACTCTTTTGTTTTTTCTTAGCCTAGGAAAATCACTCTGACCCCCTTTTTTTCTCTGGCATGATATCCGACCGATTGGCAGCTTCTTTAATCTTTGGTAACAAGCCTACTAAACCAAAGTAACGGCTTAAGGGCTATTCTCACCAGTCTCTTTACCCATTCCCTGTCTGAGATGTACTCAACCAGAGCGGGACTATGCCGGTAGTAGAAGGAAACGAACCTTCTGCCTAACTCATTAGTCACCATATACTGGTCCCTGAACCGAGAGAGTACCTCTACCTCCTAGCCATCGGCGTGCCAAAGACAGTTGTGGCGATGAAGCAGCCGTTAGCAGGAACAGGAGGTGGAGCCACTGTTAAATTTACTGGCACAGTATAGGAGCCGACAGTAAGTTCGGTTACTACACCTGTGATGGCGATAGTAGCATTATAGGTGCCCAATAGCTAGCCCAGTTATATTCACCGCTACGGTTACATTATCGGTCTCTCCGGTTAATAATGAGCCACTGGTGGGAGTATGGCTTATAATTGGTGATGGGTTTTATACCAAAACCCACCACTAATTATATCTGGGTCATTATCATTATCGACATCGCCTACCGCAAATTCTTCTATGCTCGTTCCAGAAATTCTGTTTCTTACCCAGTTTCCACCGCCTCCGGGATTTTCGTACCAGTAGGTGGTCAAACTACCGTGGCAGTAGGCAATCACATCAGGTTTTCCGTCTAAGTTTATATCTGCCACTCCCGGAAGAGATCCTTTTAAATGTTCAGTGCTCAAAGTATCGATTGTATGGCGAATCCACACTGTCCCCGTGCTTGGCTGTTCATACCAAAAGAGGTGGTTGCTTACAAACGGCTGGCTATTCGACAAAATCACATCAGTCCGTCCGTCTCTATTGATATCTCCTGCTGCTATGGACTCTATGCAACTAAATCTCCCTGTATCTAATGTGATGCGTAGCCAATTTCCGACTCTTGTTTGTGGATTTTATTAATACATACGTGCCCCCCCCCGAAAACCCCAGAGGAGCACACGTAGTTACCGCTATATCTAGAAAAAGATCTTCGTTGAAATGGGCTATTACCATTCCTTCCACATCAACATTGAAATCAGCCACTATATGATGACTCCAGGAACCAGTCATGTGACCAGGATTTACAAACCACTTCAACAGAGTGCTTTCTCCACCGGCTAAAATATCAGGACGATCATCTCTATCCATATCGCCGATGGCTACTGTTTCTACGCCGTCTGGTGCGTCAGGTAATGTGCCTATGTGGAACCTGGCCCATGTTCCAGTAGTTCCCGGATTTATAAAAGCGTATATCCTGTTTCTAAAAGGCGCGGGATGGCCTCTTCCTACTCCAATAACCAGGTCGACTAATCCATCACCGTTGACATCGCCAACTGTCCTAGCGTCAGGATTTAAATAATCTATATTGCCAATAGAAAAACTTGGCCAGTTTCCACTTCCGTCAGCAGGATTCTTATACCAGTGTGTTGTACTTATTGAATCAAGATGCCCATCGTTGTCAACATCAAAGAGATGTCGCCTTATACTACCACCACCAACATTAACCCTGATCCAGTCTGCCTTTGCAGTACTCGCAACTCCTACCATTAATATTAATACAATACCTATAAAAAATATAATGGGCATATGCACTTGACTTGTTCCCTGATCATTAGAATTGTAAATCAACGCACCCTTTAATATCTTTTGCAAGTATTGAAGAAGGGGAATATGTGACGACGAAATTTCGCAGTGTGCCGATCTTCTCTA
>CAZVBB010000214.1:0-2389 GCA_964625285.1 uncultured bacterium
AGATTCCTCGCTTCGCTCGGAATGACCCTTCGGGTCAGATTACACAGATTTTTATCGCTGGTGACTGGTGCACTGGTGTGCTTGTAATTTTGTTGACTTGATTTGAGAGTTTCAGTAGAATAGAAGTACACGTAAAAATTTAGGAGCAATTCAAGATGCAAATTGGGGTTATTGGTTCTGGTAAATGCTCAGAAGAGATAGTTAAAATTGCTACCGATGTTGGCAGAGAGATTGCCAGGAGCGGAGCAACTTTGGTTTGTGGCGGCATGGGAGGAGTTATGGAGGCAGTCGCCAAGGGAGCGAAAGAGGAAGGAGGAAGAACAATCGGAATTCTCCCGGGATTTAACAAGAAACAGGCAAATAAATACATAGACTTTTTTATTGTTACGGGAATGGGAGAAGGAAGAAATGTCATTGTCGTTAAATCCTCAGATGCGATAATTGCTATTGCAGGCGGCTCTGGGACACTCTCTGAGATTGCTTTTGCCTTAAATGCTTCCATTCCTGTAATTGGACTAAACACCTGGGATTTAAGAATTTCAGGCAGGAGACCGGAAGGGATAATCAAGGCAAGAAGTGCAAAAGATGCTGTGGAAAAGGCACTCACCGTGATTTAACCTGGGAGGAAATATTAAAGATTTGAAGGTTCAAAGGTTCAGAGTTCAAAGGTTCAGAGGTTCAGAACCCAGAACGGTGAACGCTGGAGGTTTAGAGTTCAGAAGTTCAGAGTTCAGAACTCAGAACCCAGAACCCAGAACGCTGAACGGTGGATTGGAGACTGGCGTCTAATAGTAACCTTTTTTTAAGAAGGAGGGATGATGGGAGGAGCTGAACTGATTGGTGGAGAAGAAAGAGACGCTATAGCTGAAGTTATTGACCGCGGGGCAGTTCTTTTTCGATATGGATTTGATAAACAGCGTCACGGCATTTACAAAGTGAGCGAGTTTGAAAAGAAGTTTGCCGAATACTCAGGGGTAAGATATGCTCTTGGAGTCTCTTCAGGAACAGCAGCATTAAGGATAGCATTGGCTGCTTTGGACATCAGGCACGGGGATGAAGTGATTATGCCGGCATTTACTTTTATTGCCACTGCGGAGGCAATAATTGAAAGCGGAGCAACACCGGTTATTGCTGAGATTGATAGATCGCTAAATCTGGATCCTGATGATTTTGAGGATAAGATTACAGAGAAAACAAAGGCAGTCATTCCGGTGCATATGCTCGGCGTAGCAGCAAAAATGGATCGGATAATGGAGATAGCAAAAAAACACCGACTCTGGGTCTTAGAAGACGCAGCTCAAGCCTGCGGTTCAAGTTTTAGAGGAAGAAAGGTAGGAGCAATCGGAGACATTGGCATCTATAGTTTTGACTATGTCAAGACAATAACTACTGGGGAAGGTGGAATGCTTGTCACCAACGATGAGGATTTATATCTGAAAGCGAGCTCCTTTCATGACCACGGGCACGAGCACCGAACGGACGTTCCGCGAGGAAAGGACACAAAAAAAGAACATGGGTTTAATTTTCGCATGTCAGAATTGCAAGGAGCAATGGGAATCGTTCAGTTAGGGCGACTTGATTATGTCATCTCCGAGCAAATAAAAAACAAAGAGTCAATAAAAGAAGCTATTAAAGAAATAAGAGGTATCAGGTTCCGGGAACTCCCGGATGCGGCGGGGGATGGAGGAGATACACTTGTCTTCTTTCTTCCTAATAAAGGAATGGCAAGTAATTTTGAAGAAGGATTGACACAAGAGGGAATAGGAACGAAAATTCTCCCATCTGCACTTAACTGGCACTATGTTGCCTACTGGGACCATATTCGATTAAGGATGAAAAACCCCAATGCTACTTGGCCATCTACTGACAGCATCATTCGCCAGGCAATTGCCATTCCCATCTCAGTAAAGATGAAAGAAGAGGAGACAGAAAAAATAATATCTGCGGTCAAAAAAGTGGCAAAGTCCGTCCTCCTGTAGGTATAGGCTATTCCACAGTAGGAAGACTTATTCCCAGCCACGGATAGAGAAAGAATTAAACATTCCTTGATAGGGGAGCCATTCTACCTCCACATTATGAACAACCGCCCCCGGAGGACCCTCGTAACACCAGGAGATAAGCCTTTTTACTGATTCTTCTTTTCCTTCAAGAAGAGCCTCAACTTTTCCATCCAATCTATTCCTCACCCAGCCACTAATTCCTCCTTTCTCTGCCTCTCTTGACATCGTAAAACGAAAGAGTACTCCTTGCACTCTTCCTGAGATAAGAACCCTTGCTCCTACCATTTACTTTAGTACCTCCAATGTTAGCGCTTGAATATCAACAATCAACCTTTATTGCCACAGCTTTTTTTATCTATTCCACAACTTATCCACAGGAAGAAAGAGCT
>CAZVBB010000215.1:0-2378 GCA_964625285.1 uncultured bacterium
TTGATGATGCTGCCGATGCTCTCGGGATTGCTATCTGCCACCTCCATACTGTGATATAGTGTTTTGTTAACTAAATAACGGCTACATCCAACTTGTAAATGTAAATATTAAAAATCAAATATCAAAATGACAATGTAAAATTCAAAATGTTAAATCCGTCGTAGGAGGATTTGTTTTTAAGTTTTGCATTTTGATTTTTACACTTTGATTTTTGCACTAAACCCTTATTTAATTTACAGAGTAATACAGACAAGTAATTACTGTAGGAGTCAGGAGTCAGAATCCAGATAAGAGTAACTCTGAATTATGAACGGATACCAAACTTATGATTGACTGTCTTAAAGGTAAAATAGAGACAAAGTCCCCTACCTATGTCATCTTAGAAGTTCATGGAGTAGGATATGGAGTGCATATTCCTATTTCTACTTATAACTCCTTGCCAAGGGTGAACGAACAGGTTACTCTTCATACATTCCTCTATGTGCGTGAAGACTGCCTTCATCTTTATGGTTTTTACTCCAATGAGGAAAAGGAATTGTTTGAAATGCTTATCTCTGTTTCCGGAGTGGGACCGCGGATAGCGCTGGGAATACTTTCTGCGGCCTCTGTTTCTCGGATTAAAGAGGCAATCAATGAGGAAGATCTCCCTCAGCTAATGGCAATCCCGGGAGTTGGCAAAAAAACGGCTCAAAGGCTGGTTATTGAATTAAAGGAGAAAATAGGAGTTGTACTCACTGCTAAGGAAACCATAGAAACAGCACGCGCCCCTGACGAGATAGAGTTAATGGATGACGCAATCTCTGCTCTTGTTTCGCTTGGTTGTAAGAGAGTTGCAGCGGCAAAGGTAGTAAAAGAGAGATATATTGCGGCAGAATATAAACTCACACTGGAGGAACTGATTAAGGAGGCGTTAAAATACCTGTGAAGGAAAATATTGTTACCCCACAGCGGATGGGAGAGGATGAGGTATTTGATGTCCAACTTCGCCCACGCTCTCTTCATGAATTTATTGGGCAAGAGAAACTAAAAGAGAGACTAAATATCTTCATTGAGGCAGCCCGCGGGCGCGATGAGGTGCTTGACCATGTCCTGCTTTATGGACCTCCCGGGCTGGGAAAGACAACTCTTGCCAATATCATTGCCAAGGAAATGAGAGCAAACATAAACTCCACTTCAGGCCCGGTAATTGAGAAGCCAATTGATTTATCAGCTATTCTGAGCCACCTTCAGAAAGGAGACATTCTCTTCCTCGATGAGGTGCACCGCCTGAACCATACAGTTGAAGAAATTCTCTACCCGGCAATGGAGGAATACAAGTTGGACATTATGATTGGCAAGGGCCCAGGTGCCAGGTCCATAAAGCTTGACCTGCCTCATTATACATTGATAGGAGCAACGACGCGGGCAGGGCTCTTAACTTCACCTTTGCGAGGGAGATTTGGCGTTGTCATCCGACTCGGATATTACAATACTGAGGAGATGGAGCGCATTGTGAAGCGCTCAGCAAAGATTCTTCAGATTAAAATTGACGGTAAAGGCGCTCTTGAAATTGCCAGAAGGTCACGTGGTACCCCACGCATTGCCAATAGGCTCCTGCGTCGTGTCCGAGACTATGCTCAGGTGAGAGCGGACAATATAATTTCACAAGAGGTTGCCGATAAGGCGCTCAGTATGCTGGAAGTTGACCAGTATGGACTTGATGATATGGATAAAATGATTCTCTCAACAATAGTCAAAAAATTTAACGGCGGACCCGTGGGTGTAAACAGCCTTTCAATAGCAGTTGGCGAAGAAACAGACACAATCAAGGAAGTATATGAGCCCTATCTTATTCAGGAAGGTTACATAGACCGCACTCCATCCGGAAGGCGAGCAACAAAAAAGGCATATGAGTGCCTCAATCTCCCCTACAAACCACCAGAGTAAAAAATGCAAAGTGCAGCTTATTGCATAGAGCATAGGGCAGAGGGTAAAGGGCAGAGTGAAAGGTGTTCGGAAGTTCAAAGGTTCAGAGTTCAAAGGTTCGGAACTCCAGAACGGTGAACCCGGAACCCTGAACGGTGAACTTGTAAGCCTGTAAACTTGTCAACTTGTAAACTGACAACTTTGTTGTCATTCTGAGGGCAAAGCCCAAAGAATCTCATCCATCGTTGATACGGAGCAAAGCTCGTTTTTAGGTAGATAAGCTGGTGCACTGCTGACTGTGGACTGTTTTTGTGTCTGTCTCCGGGCTTTTTTGTTTAGGGCTTTTTCATTGACGGAGATACATCAAGTAAAATAGAATTAAAGGGTTATTAGGAGAGGTGCCCGAGTGGTTTAAGGGGCGTGCCTGGAGAGCACGTGTAGGCTTATTGCTTACCCCGGGTTCAAATCCCGGC
>CAZVBB010000216.1:0-2377 GCA_964625285.1 uncultured bacterium
GATTTAGGTATTGTTCTAAGATAGATAACTTAATATAGTCGCGTACCCAAAACATTATTATGTTCTCATATTCGCACTATCGCCTAACAGCGGATAAAAGGGAAATTAAAAATTCCCCCAAATTGCCTTCGGCAACTTCTTTTATCCGCATACGTTATCTGTCATGCTTATAAATATTGTAATGAGTAGATTATAAGTGATGGTCAAGAGGAGAACAGATTCTGAGTATAATTGATAAAATACGCAAAAAGATCGTTAAGAAAGAGTATGAATTTGCAATTCCACACTTCTTTGAAGAGATGGCAGCAGATGAACTTGAATTTGCAGATGTCAAAAGAGCCATAGCAATGGGTAGGATTAGACGGAAATTTACACGGGATCCAAAAGGTGTACGTTATGAAATTGTAGGACTATCTGTTGATGGAAGAGATATCGGTATCATTTGCAGGATTAAAAGCACAGGCAAATTACTTTTTATAACGGTATATACTCTATGATATTAGGAGGTAGAAATGTATAACTATGGAGAATGCGAAATCTGTAACACACCACTTCAGGAGAGAAATATCCAACAAAGCTTCTGGATTAAAGACAAGTGGGTAATTATTGAGAATGTTCCAACAGGAGTATGTCCTCAATGTGGTGAAAAAGTTGTCAGGGCAGAAGTAGGAGAACATATCGCTGAACTCCTTAAGGATAGTAAGCGTATAGACAAAGCAGCTCCTATATCCGTTCCCCTTATAAAGTATGAAGTAGCAACTGGAGTAGGTTGAGTCTCTTTGGACGTACGGCAGATAATAAAGCATTTACGGCTTCGTTTCACTTCGCCTAACTTGTATAATAACCAGTTATACGACATAGCCAATTAAAAAAACTGGAGGTAAAAAGATGGATTTAGAGTTATTAAGAAATACTGCAAGTGCATTTAAAAAATCTGCCGAAAGAAGTCTTGAACGAAGACCACTTCCAAATTGGCAAATTGAGTCTTTTATAGTTCCTGCTGTTGTAAATTTAGCTTTTTCTATTGAACTTTATCTTAAGTTTTTACTTGCTAAAAATAAAATACCAAGTCATAAATTATTAGGTTTGTTTAACTCGCTTGATCCATCAATAAAACAAGATATAATCAATTTGACCAACTATGATAAAGATGAATTCGAAGAACTACTTAAAAAACATTCTGAAGCATTTGTTGAGTGGCGGTATATTTATGAAAGAAATATAAGCATAAATGTTGATCTTGAATTTATGAGAAAACTGATAGAATGTATTGAATCCATTGCGGATCAATCATAAAGTTAAATTTGCTACGTCGACCAACAGTGGATAAAAGGCAAAATTTCATTTTGCCCAAATTGCCTTTAGCAACTTCTTTTATCCGCAAACAGTTATACGCAATTACTTGCTTGGAAAGGATAAGTTTTGGAGGTGATTGAAATGGACAAGACCTTTAAATGGTTCACGACTGCGGATTTGAGCAAATATGAAGATAAGTATGTCTCCATTGTTGAGGAGCAAGTAGTGTATGCAGATGAGGATCCAGAAGTAGCATACGCAGAGGCCAAGAAAAAGTATCCGGATAATGAGATCGTGCTATGGAAAGTTCTTCCATCTGAGTACTACGTGTTTTAGGACTTAACAATGATAGAATTTGATTATAGACCTGAAAAATCAAGAAGCGGGGAGATAATATTCAGGCCGGTAGCAAAGATTTATCTTCTCCGAGGAGGGGGTGACTGGATTGCTGAGTATTTTTATGTGGATTCAGGTGCAGATTACACTTTGATCCCTTACCGGATGGGGCGTTTTTTGGGCTTGGAGAAGGTCGCTTCAGAAATCCGGGAAATGGGGGGTATTGGTGGGGTTATTGCTGTAAGATTTGCTCCTGTTCCTATGAGGATAGATGCTTATCAATTCGATTGCACCATTGCATGGGCACAGATTGAACGGATTCCTCTTCTTTTAGGGAGAGAAGATGTCTTTGATTATTTTGATGTAACTTTTCAACAGAGGAGCAAAAAGACCATCTTTGTATGGCAGGGGTAAAGAAGGACGACCAACTGCGTATAACACGGTGTTAAAAGACAAAATGAATAAATTCATTTTGCCCAAATTCGCCTATGGCAAACTTCTTTTATCCGCAAAACGTTATACAAAATTCGGCTTGGCGAATGGACAAGGAATTTAAAAACTAACGAAGTAATATGTGGCAAGGCAAAGTAAGCATTGTAACCAATAAAGAGGTATCTCCAGAGTTTTTCAAAATGTCTCTGGAGGCAGGTAAAATAGCAAAAAAAGCAAAACCAGGGCAGTTCCTTCACGTTAAGATTGATGATATGCCCTTTTTAAGAAGACCCTTTAGTCTGCATCGAATATA
>CAZVBB010000217.1:0-2374 GCA_964625285.1 uncultured bacterium
GAACAACCAAGGCGAAGTGAGAGGTCCTTTATTCTATAGACTATTTCAGTCATAAAACTATCTTTGTAAATATTCAGTGAAAACCGTCCAATTTTAGGCACAGAGGCACTAAGGCACAGAGTTTAATAGCAGAGCATTTTTCTTTGTGCCTTGTCTTTATTCTTTGTGCCTTTGCCACTTTGTGCCTTTCAGTCAACGGAGTTGACTGAGTATTTACCCATCCTTTAATAAGATTTGATATATGTCAGATGTACACCTAACATATATCAAATAACCATTAACCATGTCAAGAAAAAAAATGAGAGATTTCTGAAAAACCCAGAAATCTCTATAATCAGAGAGCTCTGAGACTTTTTTCAGAGACCTCGGTGAGAGAGAAAAGATGAGAAAAGGATTTAAGGAGGAGCACCAGTTACCAGTCATCAATCACCAATTACCAGTTATCAGTGCACCAGTCTAGCCAAGGGCTGATGTTGCATAGGACATAGGGCATGGAGCATAGGGCAGAGAGGGTAGGGCAAAGTGAAAATTTTAAAAGTTAACAAGTTCACCGTTCTGGGTTCCGGGTTCACTATTCTGGGTTCTAGACCTTTGAACTCTGAACCTTTGAACTCTGAACTTCTGAACTCTTGAACCCTTTTTTAAAAGGGTTTCTCTGCCCGGGGAGGGCCGAGAACTTCAGAGAGGACAATACCCTGACGAATTAAATCAATGCCCATCTCTTTTTCAAGTAATCTTTTCTCTTCACCAGCAATAATATCCTCGATATTAATACTGGCTGTCGTCTCGGCTGTGGTGGAGAAGGGGGCTGCGGAGGGAAAGCTGGCTCTGGGGGGCGGGATACCTTAACCTTAACTGGAGCTGGTATCACCGGCTGGGGTTGTTCCTCATCTGAGAATACTCCGAGGAGCCGTTCCAATACCTGTTTTTCTTCTTCCGACCCTTCTTTCTTAGGTGTCTTCTTCTTCGCTATGGAAGAGATTATTGAAAGAAGAATAATTATAACCCAGAAGATTAATACCAAATTTTCCATCGCCTCTCCTGTGTAAAATGTCTTAAAAAGGTCACCAGTGCACTAATTAGGAGCTACCAGCCAGAATTCAGGAGTTAGAATGAAACTGGATTCTGGCTCCTGACTCCTGATTAATTACTACTCTTTTTTCTTTTCTCCTGGGGGGATTCCGGCGATTGAGTCGCGCATTGAAGTATCAGACTGAATATTCCTCATCCGATAGTAATCCATTATTCCAAGATTTCCTTTGCGGAAAGCATCAGCCATTGCCTTGGGAACCTCTGCCTCTGCCTCAACTACTTTTGCTCTCATTTCTTCAACCCGTGCTTTCATTTCCTGCTCTGCGGCAACTGCCATTGCCCGACGCTCTTCAGCTCTTGCCTTGGCAATCTGTAAATCAGCCTCTGCCTGCTTTTGCTGAAGTCTGGCGCCAATGTTTTCTCCAACATCAATGTCGGCAATATCAATGGAGAGAATTTCAAATGCCGTTCCGGCATCAAGCCCTTTTTCAAGCACTTCTTTGGAAATCATATCAGGATTTTCCAGGACTTTCTTGTGCGTTTCAGCAGAACCAATGGTGGTAACAATACCTTCTCCAACGCGGGCGATGACTGTCTCAGTCCAGGCTCCTCCTACCAGTCGGTCAAGGTTTGCTCTGACCGTAACCCTCGCTTTTGCTTTTAATTCAATCCCATCCATTGCAATGGCAGAAACTTTTGCCAACCCCGGGTTAGCATAGTCCTTTGGATCTGGTGCATCAATCACCTCAGGTGTAACGCTTATCCTTACTGCCTCAAGAATGTTTCTTCCTGCCAGGTCAATAGCGCAGGCGCGTTGAAATGTAAGTGGAATGTTAGCTTTGTTCGCAGAGATGAGCGCCGGGACAACTCTGAGCATTTCTTTGTAAGCTATTATCTCCCGGGAGCCGCCGGCTAAGTAATGTGCTTCAAGATCATCGCTGGAAATATCAATTCCTGCCTTATGAGCCATAATCATTGAATTAACGATTGTTGGAGGCGGCACGCGCCGCAATCTCATCCCAATAAGGTTACCTATCCCCACATTTACTCCTGCAAACTTAGCAGAGAGCCAGAGCTGCACCGGTACCAACCATGTCAGAACCAGCAAAGCAACAACTATTAAAACCGCAATTATCCACACTGCCATTTTCTATCCTCCTTCCTTAAAAAAGTACACCAGAGCACCAGTTTACAAGTTGACAAGTTCACAAGTTGACAAGTTTACAAGTTAACAAGTGCCCTCTGCCCTCTGCCTTCTTATCTTCAGCCTTCAGTTTTTCTAACTACAACCTTATTTCCTGTGACAGCTACTACCTTTATTCGTGTGTGTTGGGGAATAAAT
>CAZVBB010000218.1:0-2363 GCA_964625285.1 uncultured bacterium
GAACAGGAAAAACTGAAGATGAAGAAAAGGAAAAGATTTCTTCACTATACTCTTATTACCAATATCTCTTTTCTTTCTGAACCTGAGGCTATCTATGAATTCTATCATCAAAGACAAACTATAGAAAACTTCTTTAAAGAAGCAAAGAATCCTTTTAATGCAGGCAAAATACTCTCTATGCTGTTCCGGGGAAATGAGGCTTATCTTTATCTGATTACTATTGCTTATAATTGTTTCCATATCTTTAAAAAAAACATTTGCCAGCAGAGGACTTTAAAAGAATCTCTTTTGAGACATTTAAAGATCGCTTCATCTCCCATGGAGCACAGTTATCTCCAAAAGACGACAAACTCTGGATTATTAGAATGAATCAAAGCTTCCTCTATAAGACAGAAGCAATGGAAATATTTACAAATATAAGAAAGATGGCTTACTTCCATCATTACTTAAAAATACTTGCTGTTAGGCACATTAACTAAATAACCTTATTTGTGGATTCCCGTTAAATAAAGATGACAAGGAGATAAATGCAGCCATAAGGCGGGCGACATCAACAGGCAGACCTCTCGGCAGTGAAGGATTTATAAAGAAACTGGAGAGTATATTGGGGCGAGACCTTTTTCCAAAGAAGGGCGGACGTCCAAAGAAGAAGGATAATAAATAATATGGGAAGTGTCCTATGTTTTCATGTTTTCCTACGCACTTTTTGCAGATTTTTGAGCTTTTTGTGCTCAACCGACGCTGAATTTAAACGTTTTTCAAAGATCAACTGTCAAACTTGGGTCTAAAGAAGAAAGGGAGGCCGAGGAAGTAAGAAAAATAGAATTGACACTATTTTCAAGAAACAAAACCTACCCCGTGATTGTATAAATTTATCTTGACAATTTTATACAATGGTGTATAATTATCAATATGAAAAGGATTCAATCTTTATATCTATTTGACCCTGAGATTAATGCTGGGAAGATGATATTTTTGTCTGGTCCCCGGCAAGTTGGCAAAACAACATTTGTCAAAAATAGGCTTAAAGAAATTAAAAATGAAGACCTTTATTTTAACTGGGATGACCCTTATGTCCGAAGGGAGTATGCAAGAAATCCTCATTTTTTAAAGGCTCACCTTGCCAGGGCAAGGGGTAAGTTATCCCTGGTGGCATTTGATGAGATACATAAACACAAAAATTGGAAAAATATATTAAAAGGGCTCTACGATATACATTTTGAAGAGGCTCAATTTATTGTTACTGGAAGCGCCCATCTGGACTATTTTAGGCGGTCTGGTGATAGCCTGGTAGGTAGGTATTTCTCATACCGCTTACTTCCGTTGGGATTGGCTGAGGCGGCGGAGAACTTTGATTTTGTATTAAAGGACGATCTGATGCTGGCTCAGCCGGACAGCGAGGATTTTTTAGGTCTGGTTCAGAAGATGGATGAGGCGGTATTCAAAGGGCCTTTTGAAAAGTTGCTCTCTTATGGCGGCTTCCCGGAGCCATTCCTTAAAGCCAAAAGAAGCTTTTCCCATAAATGGAAAAGGGAATATAAGTCACTTCTGATATATGAAGATCTGAGAGATTTAACCCGTATCCAGGATATTAAAGGCATTGAGCAGCTTGTTTTGCTTCTTCCCGAAAGAATAGCCTCTCCTCTTAGCATCAATTCTCTTAAAGAAGATTTACAGGTTAATCACAAGACGATTTCTAATTGGCTTGAGGCATTGAAAAAAGTTTATCTGATTTTTTCCATAATGCCCTGGTCAAAGAGTATTTCGAGGGCTATTAGAAAAGAGGCAAAATTCTATTTTTTTGACTGGACAATGGTTGATGACGAAGGGGTAAGACTTGAGAATGCGATTGCCGTGTTCCTGTTGCGTCTAATAAGCCGATGGAACGAACTCGGGCTGGGCGATTTTGAGTTAAGATATATCAGAAACCAGCAGGGGCAGGAGGTGGATTTTGTGGTGATAAAGAACCAAAGACCTTTTGCTTTATTTGAGGCAAAAAAAGGCGAAACAGGCATTTCTAAGTCAGGCGTTTACTTCAATAAGCTACTCAAGATACCTTATTATCAGTTAGTCTCTGATTGTGACATTGTGGAAGCATATCCAGACGATAGATATGTTATTACCGCCTGGCGGTTTTTAGGATTATGTGGATAAAAGAAAAATACTTACAAGATACTCACCGACAACGGAGGAGTCCAAAAAGAGGCATATCTCTTGAAACATAGGAATTTTCCAAATTCCTATGTAGATTATGGAGTTTGAGGGAAACAATCTGGTTTCCCTCATGGGGTGACAGTCCGCTTCAGGCGGACGCCCGAGTCCGCCCAGGCGGACTTAGGGAAGGTATCCGCCGAGGCGGATAG
>CAZVBB010000219.1:0-2325 GCA_964625285.1 uncultured bacterium
AGTAGTAGGTAGTAGGGTAAAAGGAGATAAAAAATTGCAAAAAATATTTTATCCTGAAAGTGTAGCGGTGATAGGTGTTTCAGAAAATGAAGGCAACCTGGCAAGAAATATTGTCCAGAATTTAATTAACTGGGAATATAAGGGAAATATTTATCTGGTTAATCCTAAGGGTGGTTTTACCTTTGATAGGAAAATTTACAAATCAGTTTTAGAAATAGAGGAAGAGGTGGATCTGGCAGCAATTTTAACTCCTGCTATTACTTTGCCGCAGATTCTAAAAGAGTGCGGGGAAAAAGGGATAGAAAGGGTTACTATTTCTACTGGTGGATTTTCTGAGCTGAATAGGGAAGGAAAAAGCTTAATTGAAAAAGTTAAAGAGGAAGCAAGAAAATATAATATTCGCTTTGTAGGTCCGAATGGAATTGCAGTAATAAATACTGAAATTGGGTTGTGCCTTCCTTTTGCGCGTGTTGAAAAGATACCATCGGGAGGAAATATTGCACTTCTTGCCCAATCGGGTGGAGTAGGTCTTTCTATTATGATACTTCTTGCCAATGAAAAATCCTACATTAATAAATTTGTGAGTTTAGGCAATAAAGATGATCTGGATGAAGTGGATTTTTTGAGATACTTAAAAGAAGATGAAAGCACAAAAGTAATTGTCTTGTACCTGGAAAGCATAACTCGTGGCAAAGAATTTATAGAAATTGCTAAAGAGATGGGTAAGCCTATAATTCTTTATAAGGCAAATATCGGAGGTGAGATAGCAAAAAAGGCAGCTCTTTCTCATACGGCAGCACTTGCTACTGATGATAGAGTAATAAATGCAATGTGTGAACAGGCAGGAGTAATTAGAATTTCGCAAGTCCATCAAATAGCAAAATTATCTAAGATGTTCACTTCTTTGCCGCCTTTAAAAGGAAATAGAATTATGGCTATAAGCGTGGCCGGAGGATGGAATGTAATTTCTTCTGATTGTGCTGAAAAAAACAAATTTGAACTTCCAGAAATTTCTGAAAAAACTGCCAAAGAACTATCAAGATATTCTAGAGCCGGTGTCATCGGTTTTACTAATCCACTTGACCTGGGTGATGCTTTTGCGCCTGAAGCAATCTTTCGCTCCTTTGAGCTATCGCTGGAGCAGGAAAACATTGATGCTATTGTCTCTGTATTTTTTGTAGTCCAATTTTCAATTTCCTCTCGCGTTAAGTTTCTAACCGATGGGCTTAATGTGGTCTTTGAAAATTTAGTAAAAAAATATAATAAACCATTTGTTTTCTGTCTTATCTCTGATAGAGAAACATACGACCTGGTAAGTAAGGCGGTGTCAATGGCTATATTTCCTAATCCGGAAGAAGTGTTTGAGCTTTTGGCGAAATATCGTGATTATTTTTTACGAGATAAAGAAGACGAGAAATTATTCTTCAAGGTAAATAAATCTAGAGTAAAAGAAATATTGAGAAAAAATATTAAAGGTAAAATATCTGATTTGGATGGGTTTAAAATCCTAAACGCTTATGGAATAAACACGGTAGAGCCAATTCATATAAAAAATACAGAAACATTAAAGGAGATATCTGGTAAGGTGAATTATCCCCAGGTGATGAAAATCTACTCTCCAGACATTCTTCACAAATCAGATGTAGGTGGAATAAAAGTAGGAATAAAAAATAAATCGGAGTTTGAAAAATCTTATCATGAAATATTAAAGAAGGTGAAGAAAAACTTTCCCTCTGCCCGGATGGAAGGTGTCTTATCGTATCAGATGGTAGAGGAGGGCAGGGAAGTGATATTGGGAGTAAGAAGAGACAAAAGCTTTGGACACATTTTAATGTTTGGCCTGGGTGGAATATATGTGGAAATATTAAAAGATGTTTCTTTTAGGATTATTCCTTTTTCTCTAAAGGATGCTAAAGAAATGATAAGAGAAGTAAAGTCCTCCTCCTTGCTTTATGGAGTGAGGGGAGAGAAAGAGGCAGATGTTTCTTATTTAATTGAAGTAATGTTTAAGATTTCTCAGTTGATTGCTGATTTTCCAGAAATTGTAGAGTTAGACATGAATCCATTAATTGTTCAGGGTGTGGGGCAAAAAGCAACCTGTGTAGATGCAAGAATAATTATAGGATAAAAAAATTGGGTTTGGGGGTGTGATACGCCTCACAATAGGGGAGCATAAGTCTTATTAGACTGGTGTTCTGGTGTGAGCCAGGGGCTCATCAGTCTTCGGCTGGACTGGTGGACTGGAGACCTTATTTGAGAAGGGAATGGCAATGAAAGCAGTAGTAGCTTTATTGGTCTTTTTGATGAGTGCTTCTGCTATTGCAG
>CAZVBB010000220.1:0-2317 GCA_964625285.1 uncultured bacterium
GAATAAAAGAATTCTCTTTAGAATTCAATTCCCCTAAGTTGTTTGAATTTGCAGGGGAAGAAGAATGATAAAAATGACGAAACGGCGACGTAAGATTAGGTAGAGATCATGGATATTATTGTATTACTCCTCATTGTGTTTTTTGCTGTATCCGGGCTGATTGTTGCAAGAGTTATTATTAATAAGCGTAAGAGGCAGCGTGAGTTGAGAAAACAGGAGGAGACACGAAAAGAGCAAGAAAAATTAGCTGAGAAGGCCGAAGATGAAGTGAAAAATAAGGTGGAAGAAAAGGCACATTTGGCTACCGCCATCGAGCATGAGACAGAAGAGAAGATAAAAGCAGAGGAGAAGGAAGCGCAGGAAAGACTAAGAAAGGAAAGAGAAGATGAATCTCTCAGGAAAGAAGAGGCGAGATTAAAGATAAAGGCTGAAGAAGAAAAGATAGACCAAGGAGCAAGAGAAAAAGCCACTAAAGAGGAGGAAGAGAGAGCACGATTAGAGTCCGAGGAGAAAGAAGGCAAGGAAGAGAAAGAGGCAAAGGCAAGGAAAGCTGAAGAAGAAGAGACCCCTAAAAAAGAGAGTTCAGAAGACCGTTCAGAGGAAAGAAAAAGGTCGAGAATACCACCCGCTCAGAGAGGGGGGAGACCGAGAAGTAAAGCAGAACAAAGTGCGATAGCAACATCACAAGAATCAAAACCACGTCCTCTAAGGCCAGAGATCATTTGCTGGAATAAAGGGTGGGAATGGATTGGTGGCATAGAGGTTCCTGAAGAGTTTGCATCGCCACAAGTGACTCAAAATGATGAATTACTCGAGAAGAATGCATCGGATGAGTCATACTATCATCTTAGGCACATCGAGGACCCAGTAAAAGTAGCATGGACCGAAGGAGAACAAGATAGAGAAATAGAAATCCCCATCATGGAAGAGTGGAGAAATTTTCTTATTTTTAAGATGCGGAAAAACTGGAAAGGATTGGGTAGATTAGTTAGACGCCCCACGACTGGCTATTATCTAATTATCGCTCCACAAGAATGGGAACGCTACGAAGAGACGTCAGGCTCCGCCCCTGTTACACCAGAAAATGTCCAAATAGACGGATATAAGGCCCATTTCTTTGCTCTGGGACAGAACAGAGACACAGCTATTGAATTCATTAACACAAAGAATGAGCGAATCCAGGCGGAGTCTGGAAGTTCTCACTTCCAATTGGCAGGGAATGAAATATCTGATTCTTCCGAAGATACAGGGCCTCTTTTTGGTGAAGAACCGCCTCGTATTAAAGCGATTGATAAACAGGTATGGAGTAACGTTGGAGTGGTCGTTGTAGGTGAAGAAGGAAGTGGCAGAAACAGATGGCGAATACAATTTTCTCCACAAGAAGGTATGATAGAACAGAAGATGCCTGATGAGCTAACAAATCGGCAGGGCGGTTGGTATTTTATTCGTATTTACAATAACGACGATTATTTATTAGAGAGTATGGACTTTAGATTTAGTGCCGGGTTGAAAGGCATTCAAATAATAAACTCTAAATGCTTGCCTAATCCAAATGGATATGAAAATGTCATAGTTCAATTCATTCATCAAGCCAATTATAAAGTCGAACCGACGGATGAGGAGATGCATCATGCTTTAGAGATTCGTCAAAAGAACGACTTCACAATTGTCACAATACCCCCCAGACCCGACTACGACGAGACTAACTGGGTTTTGAACAACGGGAATCCTAAGGTCAAAGTCACGGTTCTGGTAGAAAGAATATGGTGGTGTGTTGGCCGTCTGGGTGCAGTTCCTGCAAATTGGACAGACAAATCCGTCTCTTTATCTCGAAAAGACTTTACCGCTATTACTGATAAAGCACTTTGGGTGAAATTTCCTCGTAAGCGCTGGATAAGTAAAATTGAAGTAGGTTTTAATCGCACCAAAAGCAGATATTATAATGTGGAGGTAGAAAAGAAGGATATCGCTGTTCCTTTGCGAGATTTTTGCGATGCAGAGGAAATTGGAAACAAGCAGGTAGAATTTGCAATGAAAATATGGGTCTCGTCCGAGGGAACCAAAACTTACGAGGCTATTGTTCTTAATATCCCCACTGAGTTATCACTGCCAGTAGAACAAAAACCACCACGAGTAAAACCTCCGCCTCCACTCAAGCCAGAGGCAGAGGTAAAGAGCCCCCATGGAGAAAGGAAAGGTAAAGGTTTTAGTAGAAACGAGATTGACAACGCAGGTTTAACTATGGAAGATGTGAAACGTTTACATATACCTTACGATAAAAGAAGAAAATCATCACATTCTTGGAATATAGAAAGAT
>CAZVBB010000221.1:0-2281 GCA_964625285.1 uncultured bacterium
TGAACAAGCGATGAGTGCCTTTGGCACAATCATTAAAAGGTCTCCAGTGCACCAGCTTATTCAGAAGAGCACCAGCGCACCAGAACACCAGTCACCAATTACCAATCACCAGTCAGAAGTGCACCAGAGCACCAGAACACCAGTTGACAAGTCCAACAAATTGTAAATTGCAAATTGAAAATTGCAAATTGTTTAGGAAAGGAAAATTACCAATTACCAGTTCACGGTTCACCGTTCTGGGTTCTGGGTTCTGAACCTCTGAACTCCTAAACCTCTGAACTCCTGAACCTCTGAACCTTTGAACTCTGAACCTTTGAACCTCTAAGCACTTGAATCCTTTTCTCACTTTTCAAATTTCTATGCTTCAATCAATAATTCAGAAAAGGAATTATATCAAACATTTCTTTTAGTCGCAATGATAAATTTGCAATTTCTATGTTGCCCCTGATTGCTTGCCTGTGATATAAAGAGCACCAGTGCACCAGAACACCAGTGCACCAGAAACTGGTGAGTTGTAAGGATGTCAAACCATGAAATTAAAAACCTCATTGTATCGGAATTTTTCAAATTCCGATACAATGATTAGGGGTTATAGGGGAAAGAATCTACTTTCCCCTATGGGGTGACAGCGGAAAAATGCGATGAATAAGAGCATTTTGGAGTGCCAGAGGGGCGGTAGCCCCTATGGAAGGTATCCCGAAAGGGATAGCTTGCCATTAGTTGCAATTGTAGGTAGGCCAAACGTAGGTAAGTCCACTCTTTTCAATCGCATTATTGGCAGGAGAAGGGCCATCGTTACTTCTGAGCCGGGCACAACCAGAGACAGAATTTATGGAGAGGTGACATGGAAGAAAGGAAGATTTTCTCTCGTTGATACTGGAGGGCTCATTCTGGGTGCTTCCTCTGACAACATTTCCTCACTTGTCAGAAAACAGGTAGGAGTGGCAATTGAGGAGGCGAACTTAATTCTCTTCCTTGTTGATGGAAGAGAGGGGCTGGTCTCAGCCGATGAGGAGATTGGAGAAATATTACGAAAGGCAAGTGCGCCGATTGTTCTCGTTGTCAACAAAATTGACAGCAGAAAATTGGAAGAGAAAGTTTCTGACTTCTATAGTCTTGGGCTGACGGAACCACTCTGTATCTCAGCGGAGCATGGACTTAATATCAACCAGCTTTTAGAACACGTTAGTGCCTTTTTACCGGTAGTTGATGAGATTGAAACACCCAAGCCAGTAATGGTTTCCGTAGTTGGGAGACCCAATGTCGGCAAATCTTCTTTTATCAATAAACTTCTTGGGGAAGAAAGGCTCATCGTTGACGAGAAGCCAGGAACGACGCATGATGCGGTTGACACCTTCTTTCGCGTAGAAGATGAAGAATTTGTCTTTGTTGACACCGCAGGAATGAGGCCACGAGCCAGAGTAGAAAAGGGTATCGAGAGCTACAGCGGCTTGCGGGCAAGAAAGAGCATTGAAAGGTCTGATATTTCACTTCTTTTGATTGATGTCACCAGCGGAGCAACAACGCAGGATGCTCATATTGGAAGCTACGTGTGTGAAAAAGGTAGAGGATGCATTCTCGTAGCTAATAAATGGGATCTGGTCAAAAAAAAAGAAATTGAGAGCAAGGTTCAAAAAACTCATGAGAGGATGATAAGAAAAAAGCTCCACTTTCTTCGCTTTGCCCCGATTATTTTTACCTCTTCCCTCACCGGAGAAGGGGTATTTGAAGTAATTAATCTTATCCGCCTGGTCTCCAGCGCTCAGAACACAAGAGTTGAAAGAGGCATTCTAGATGCTCTGTTTGACCAGATAAAAAAAGAATATCCACCGCCCTCCTCTCCGGTAAAGCCAATAAAAATGAAATATATTCGCCAGATAGGAGTGAAGCCGCCGACTTTTAGACTGTTTGCCAATCATCCACAATTCTTTAGCACTTCTTACCTCTCCTATCTCTCTAACAGGCTTCGGGGGGCATTTGGCTTTGAAGGAACGCCAATAAGAGTCGTCATAGGTGGAAAGGGAGGTGAAGAATATTAACCTTATTCATAATGAGTCCACATACGGATTACTTTCACTGTTTTAATATCCATTATGACTTGATACACGAGACGATGTTGAATGTTAATACGACGAGAATAAGCTCCTTTTAGGTCTCCAACCAATTTCTCAAATGGTGGTGGCTGCTGAAACGGATCTTTCCTTAAAATATCTAACAAAATCTCAACTTTTGGACGAAGACCTGATGCCGCAAGTTTTTTAGCATCTTTTTGAGCTTGCTT
>CAZVBB010000222.1:0-2274 GCA_964625285.1 uncultured bacterium
AAAACTAAAAGTTTTAAGTATCTTTATATTCTTCAGAGATTTCTAACGGGGTAAATTTGTCGCTAGAATAGCCGACCAAGGTCGGCAACTACAATACAATCGTTATTTAATTGACAAAGCACCATGTCATTTCGACCGACTACTATGTCATTTCGACCGCAGGGAGAAATCTTAAATCAAGATTCCTCGCCAGCTCCCTTGCTCAGCTCGGGAGGGACATGGCTCGGAATGACAAAGGCGAAGGGGTCGAAATGACAATGTGGGTGTGAGCACTTACAATATTTTTAAACTTTTTGCAAAATCTACTTGACAAATAGTGCTACTTTATGTAAAACATTAATATGATTAAGCCAAGAATTATAGTTGATAGAATTAAGCCCTATCTTTACGCTCCAGAGGCAATAGTCATTACTGGCATGAGAAGGACCGGCAAAACTACCCTCCTTAATATTATTTACGAGCAAATTGATTCCCAGAATAGGCTATTTCTTGACTTAGAGAATCCACTAAATAGAAAATATTTTGAAGAAACTAATTACGAACGAATTAAAGCTTCATTGCAAACTCTGGGAATTGACTTTACTCAGCGACCTTTCATTTTTTTAGATGAGATACAGTTCGTAAAAAATCTGCCTTCAGTGGTAAAATATTTTATTGACCACTATCAGATAAAGTTTTTCTTAACAGGTTCAGCGAGTTTCTATCTAAAAAATCTCTTCACAGAATCTCTGGCTGGAAGAAAATACATCTTTGAGCTCCACCCTTTAAGTTTCAGAGAATTCCTTGTGTTTAAGGAAAGTCCTTTAAAGATTTTAGGGGATACCGGCGCTATTACCGAATCAATCCTGGAGACAATTTCACCTTTATATGATGAGTATATTTCATTTGGCGGTTTTCCGGGAGTGGTTTTAAAAAGCGATGTTACGGAAAAGAAGAAAGCCCTGGAAGAGATTTTCACCTCTTTTTTTCAACTAGAAATCGTTCAATTAGGTGATTTTCGCCGGAACGAAGTAATGCGAGACTTGATGCTACTTTTAATACAACGACTCGGTAGTCGGTTAGATATACAGAAAATCTCCAGAGAGTTGGGCCTTTCCCGCCCCACCTTAAAAGAATATGTCTCTTTTCTGGAAGGGACCTATTTTATAAAAACAATAAGGCCATTCAGCAAAGGTAAGGATACGGAAATTCGCAAGACTCCCAAGGTATACCTTTGTGATTCTGGTCTGGCCAATCATTTTGCTAAACTTGACGAGGGACATCTTTTCGAAAACAATGTTTTTCAGAACCTGAGATTGAAAGGCGAACTTCACTACTATCGGAGAAAAAGCGGGATGGAGATTGATTTCATTCTGAACAAAAAAAGGGCCTATGAGGTTAAGTTGAATCCACGGGAATCGGATATTAGAAAACTAAAGGCTTTTACGAAAGAATTAAACTTAGAAGGGTTTGAAATCGTCTCCAAAAAATATTGGGAGTCGGAAAATATTACTTATGGTTTTATGTTATGAGAAAGCGTGAAAATCCATAAAAAGGGGTCAGAGTGATTTTTTTGGAGGAATTAACAGGGAATGTTTAGGAGTAAAAGAGTTTTGTTGCTGATAGGCGATGCAGTTATCGTCAGTGTAAGTATGTATTTGGCCCTTTTCTTTCGCTTTGATGGGAAGATAGAACCTACACATATGGCTTCGTTCATAAGGATATTACCACTGTTGATTTTCATTCGGCTGGGTGTTTTTTGGCTCTTTGGGCTTTATAGAGGGATGTGGCGATATGCGGGGATTAAAGATCTTTTTTCTATAATGAAGGCGGTTGCCTTAGGTTCAGCCATCCTGGCAGCGGTCATTTTCTTTTTACGATTGCCTTATTCCAGGGCGGTTCTCGCTGTAGATTTGGTTTTTGTTTTAGTCTTGATAAGCGGAGAAAGGTTTGCTGTTAGGATGTTGCGGGAGTGGCAAGCGGAAAGGATGAAGGAGACGAAGAGAGTTCTCATTATAGGGGCCGGAGACGCGGGGGAGATGGTCTTGCGGGCGATAAAGAGCCACCCGGGGTCAGGGTATCTGCCAGTGGGGTTTATTGATGACCATCGGGCGAAACAGGGGATGTCTATTCATGGGGTGAGGGTTTTAGGGAAAATGCAAGACATCCCTAAGATAGCAAAGGAGAAAAAGATAGAAGAGATAATTATTGCTATGCCCTCTGCTTCGGGAAAGATTATCCGCAATATTATTTCTATCTGTGAAGGGACAGAGGTGAAGTGCAAGACTGTTCCCG
>CAZVBB010000223.1:0-2261 GCA_964625285.1 uncultured bacterium
AGAACGGTGAACCGTGAACTGGTAATTGGTGATTGGTAATTGGTAATTGGTAATTGGTGATTGGTAATTTTCCTTTCCTAAACAATTTGCAATTTTCAATTTGCAATTTACAATTTGCTGGACTTGTCAACTTGTAAACTGGTGCCTGGTGACTGGTGCTCTGGTGCGCTAGTACTGGTTGCCCGAAGGGCATATTTTGATGGTTAAATTAAATTTAGGGGTACTTCTCTCTGGTGGTGGAAGGACACTCTCAAATATCATTGACCGAATTAAAAAGGGCAGGCTTTCTGCAGAGGTCAGGGTAGTTGTCAGCAGCCGTGAGGATGCCCGTGGCGTTGTAATAGCAAAGAAAGAAGGAATAGATGTTTTTGTCGTCTCCCCGCAGCAGCACAAGGGAGATGCATTCAGTGAGAAAATAACCAGTATACTGTCAAAGTATGAAATAGACCTTGTTATAATGGCAGGGTTTCTTCATCTCTTCAAAATACCTGAAAAATACCAGGGCAAGGTGTTTAACATTCACCCTGCTCTTATCCCATCATTCTGTGGAAAAGGCTACTATGGTCACTATGTCCATGAGGCAGTCCTCAAATCTGGCGTTAAGGTATCAGGTTGTACCGTTCATTTTGCTGACAATATCTATGACCACGGCCCAATTATTCTTCAGAAGGTTGTCCCGGTTATGAATGATGACACCCCTCAAGCTCTGGCGGAGAGAGTATTCGCCGCAGAATGCGAGGCATACCCTGAGGCAATTCAACTGTTTGCCGAAGGAAAGTTAAAAATAGTAGGAGGAAAGACCTTAGTTACAGAAGATGAATCTTTTGAGTGAAATGGAGGGAGTTTTCCCGCCGAGAGTCATCAATCTTCTTTCCCGCATTGGTGAAATTGCCGAAGATAGAGGACAAAATGTATATCTTGTAGGCGGAGTTGTGCGCGACCTCTTTCTCGGAGTAAAGAATTTAGATATTGACATCAGTATTGAAGGAGAAGGAATAGAGTTCGCTCGCGAGATAGCGCGACAACTCACAGGATGGGTAAAGGCAGAAACAAGATTTGGAACGGCGATAGTTACCTTTCGCGGTCTTCCAAAGGTAGATGTAGCTACCTGTCGCCAGGAATACTATCATTACCCCGGCGCATTACCTGAGGTTATCAATTCCTACATAAAGAATGACTTGTATCGCCGTGATTTCACTATCAATGCAATGGCAGTAAAGCTTAACCCCGCAAAAAAGGGAGAATTAGTTGATTTTTTTGGGGGAAGAAGCGACTTAAAAAAAGGTATTGTGCGCAGTCTTCATGACAAAAGCTTCCTTGACGACCCCACCAGAATCTTCAGAGCAGTGCGATTTGCCATTAGGTATAACTTCCGTATTGAAACTCACACTGAGAATTTGATAAAAGAGGCGGCAGAGCGGACAATCTTTAATGAGATAACGATTGAGAGAATAAAAGATGAACTTGTTCATATCTTCAATGAAGAGTTTGTGCAGCAAGCCATCAAAAAGATGGCTGAGTTCTCTGAGCTAAAGTTTATTCACCCTGAGATAAAGCTTAATCCCGAAATGGAGACGCTTCTTGGTGAACTTGAGGAGGTTATCTCCTGGTTTCAGAATTCATTTCCACGGGAAAAAATTAAGAAATGGCTCAGCTACTTCATTGCTCTTCTTGACGAGTTAACCATCGATGAAACAATGGCTACTTTGAAACGATTTCACCTTAGTGGAAAACAAACAAAAGAGACGATGAGAATAAAAAAAAGTGCCTCGGAAAAACTTATGGTATTGGGAAAGAAAGAGTTAAAGCCCAGTGAGATTTATCAGCAGTTAAAAGGACTATCCATTGAATTACTACTCTTTCTTATGGCAAAGGCTCAAAGTGCTGCCCGTCAGAGAATTTTACTTTACTTAACAAAGCTCCGCCATGTGAGGTTGACAATAAGTGGGGAGGATTTGAAAAAAGCTGGCCTTTCACCAGGACCTGAATTTGCAACAATCCTTAATAATGTGCTCTTAACTAAGCTGAACGGCGCGCTTCTCACCAGAGAAGATGAACTAAAATATGTAAATTCTTATCTTAAGGTATCGGAATTTCAATCCGATACCTGATTACACAGATTTCAAAAAGATTACACAGATTTTAGAGATTTCTGGGTTTTTAGAGAAATCTTAAGAATTATGGACAAAAAGTTTAAGGATACTCCAGGGGTTAATCCCGCTCTTGCACGCAAGGGCGGGATAAATTTCTTACCTAAAAAA
>CAZVBB010000224.1:0-2247 GCA_964625285.1 uncultured bacterium
GCTCCATCAGGACAGCATATGCATCATTTGTAGTCATCCAGTTGGCCTCCTTTGCGATATTTTGGAGTAACTATTCATCTCACCTTTCAAGAAAAACTTAGGTTGCGACATCATTGCCCTGCCAATAGTGAGCATGAAGCGTTCTCCGCCGGACAGCGTTCCCGCACTGAACCTCTGAACCCTTGAACCCTTCTTTAAGCATAAATTTCACTGATGAGGTCTTTATATTTTTCACGAATCGCACTTCTTTTTATCTTAAGAGTGGGAGTGAGTTCGCCTGTTTCTATACTGACGGCATTTTTAAGCAGACGAAACTTCTTTACCTGTTCATAATTCTCAAAAGTAAGGTTTGCCTGGTCAATGATTTTCTGGAATATTTCAATTACCAGATTATTACGGATAAGTGCTTCGTCAACCTGAATCGGAACCTTCTCTCCAGCAGGGTTAAGCCCAAACTTTGTTAATTTCTCATCAAAATTCAGATTTTTCTCCACGGCAAATTTAAGTAAGGCTTGATAGGAAGGCTGTAGAAGAGCAGCAACGAATTTTTTATCGTCGCCAATTGCTACTGCTTCTTCTATCCAGCGGCTTTTCTTTAACTCTTCTTCAATCGGCAGTGGCGCTACATTCTTGCCGGTAGAGAGAACCAGAAGATGTTTTTTTCGTTCCTTGAAAACCAGATAGTCATCCTTATCAAAGAACCCAATATCCCCAGTTTTTAACCAGCCATCTTCGGTAAAGGTATCCCTGGTTGCCTCTGGGTTCTTGTAGTAACCCTGCATAAGATTATCGCCTTTAATCAGTATTTCCCCATCTTCAGCAATTTTTATCGTAACGCCGGGGACCGGCGGACCCACAGTGCCCGGTTTATAGCGCCCCAGAGGGTTTATAGTAGCAGGACCAGTATTTTCCGACATTCCGTAACCTTCAAGAATCGTGAGCCCTATTCCATTGAAAAAGTAAGCGAGCTCTTTACGCAGTGCGGCACCGCCGGAAACTGTCCATCTCAGACGGTCCATGCCCGATGTTTTGCGAATCATATAGTAAACCGGGCTTGCCAGGCGATGTCTCAGTCTCAATTTCAGTGAGGGCTTCTGCCATCGGCTCCTGACCTCTCCCATCTCCCGTGCCACTGCTGCAGCCCAGAAAAATATTTTCTTGCGTATTTTTCTACGCAGTGGCGGAGTAGTGCTCTCAAGCCGTTCAATAATCCTGTCATAGAATCGCTCATAAAAGCGGGGAACAGAAATAAAAGTTACCGGTCTGACTCTCGGCAGGTCCTCCGCAAGGTTTTTTGGGGAACTGAGATAAACTGTTGCCGCAGACTTAAGCGCTCCAAAGCAAGAAACCCGCGCATAGACATGAGCCAGTGGTAGAAAACCAAGCGCTGGTTCCCCAGGCATAAGATCAATTAGCTGTGCTGTAGAATTGGCACAAAAGCACCAATTCCAGTGAGACAACATAACCCCCTTGGGTGGGCCGGTGGTACCACTGGTATAGACAAGACTGCTTAAATCTGTCGGCTTAACACTACGCCATATCTCCTCATAGCGGTTGGGATTTGACTTCTCAAATTGTCTCCCCATCTCCATCACCTCGGACAGAGCGTAGATGTTTGCCCGAGGCTTAGTAGTTAGCGATTCAATCACGATGACATGTTTTAACTGGGGAAGCTCTTTCCATACTGAAAGAACCTTCTCTAGCTGTTCATGATTTTCCACAAAAATCATCTTGCTGTCAGAGTGGCCAATAATATACTTCACTGTTTTAGGTGATAGGGTTGGAAAAATGGTAACGGTAACTCCAGCAGCAGTGAGGATAGCAATGTCCGCCTGACCCCACTCACGGCGAGTCTCACTGAGCAAGCTGACCTTATCCCCCTTAGTGAGTCCCAGAGATAGCAAACCCTGGCTCAAAGTCTTAGCCTGTTCACCAGATTCCCGGTAAGTAATTTTTGCGAAGTTGTCTCTGTCCCGATAGCGAACTGCAATTATTTCCGGGTACTTTCTAACGGTATTCCAAAACAGCTCATTAACGGTTATCTTTTTTATCTCCTTTAATTCCCCTCCCTTAACAACCTTAGTAACACTCATGGTTATTTTCTCATTCACCCCACTAGAAATATCCTTTTCGCTACTTGCTATGTCATAATTTCTAACGGGGTTCATCAAGGAACTTAGTGGGAACACTTACGGCACACTTCACCATTGCCTCAACAGCTTTGACATATCTTACGAGAGTAGCAAA
>CAZVBB010000225.1:0-2243 GCA_964625285.1 uncultured bacterium
CGGATAATTTACCCAGAGGAAAAAGAATTCGCTTCCTAACTGTTCTTCCTTCTCGTAACCATTAAGCCACCAGAAGAAATAGTGTTAACAAACCCTGCCATTGAGAAAAAAAGAGACAAGAGTATCCCCCAACCGGTTGTGAATTTTTCGAAGAACTCCATATTCCTGATGATATAGCAGGATGATTATAAATAGCACATTGCCCCCGAAGGAGCTACCCAGGCGTCCGCTGTTCAGGTTTGCCCGTTACTCCAAGTAGAAGTTGCTTAAGCTCCTCAATTCCCCTCCCTGAAGTCAATTTCATCAGCATCTGGAGAGGATTTGTTCCATTCATTTTAGCTGTCTCAATCACGCTCATCATTATCTGGTGATTTTCTGCTCCTGTGTCAGAATTATTTCCATAAGTAATCTTCCTCATAATGACAGATGGGCGTAGAGCTCTCTCGGAAATATTGTTGTCGGGGGCAACATCATAGTATCTAAGGAATGTGAAGTTCTCCTTTCTGTGCCGTATAATTCTGGCTCTGAGTTTTTCTACTTCTTCATTCTTGAGAGGATTCTCGGTTAACTCATCCAATTCATCCTCAAACTCCTCTGCTTTCCCCAGGGCCTCCTCATCAGAGATTTTCTCTGCTTTCCAATCCTTTTTAACCTCCCTTGCTCTTTTAAAGATATCTTTTAGCTTAAGAGTAAAGGCAATTGCCTCTTCGTCATGTGGATAAAACTTCTCAATATCCTTTGCATCTCCTTCATAATGCCTGAGGCACTTTTGTTTATCTTTTGCTTTAACAGGGTTATAACTCAGGTAGCAGTCAGAGCCGAGCACTCCTGCATAATTGCCTCCCAGAACTTCCTCAACAACTGCTGAGGCTCTGCTCCTGTCAATCTTATATAGCACTATCTGATTGTTAACAAAGCACCACAGCCAGGCATTATCTCCGGCAACCTTCCATCCTGTTTCATCAGCATTAATTGACCTTGACCACCGAGCTTTTTCCTCCAGGATCTTATATAGTGGCTCTGCCTGAGAAGCAGCTTTCTTATCAAATCCCACAAGGGCTTGCGGGGTTATCTCCCCGCCAAACAAATCCTTGAATATCTTACTGACCTTGTCAAAAGGCAGTTTTGCCTGGTAACGAAGATATTGGGCAACTGCCTTCGCAGTAGGACCAAAATATCCTTTGGGTATATCTTCAGAAACCCTGGCAGATACTACCTTCTTACACCGTTTGCAATATCCATAATGACGCCTGTAACATATTACCTTTACCTTTTTTATCTCGATTTCCTCTATGATATGTTCATCAACTTTTCCGCACTCACTCAAATCCTTAGACCCACAATCACAGGAATCAGGAAATACATCAATGTATTCATCAATCTCATCAGGTTTCCTGCGAGTTCCTCCTCTGTGCCCCAATGGTGCACCCCTTGGCCGAGATGAGGTTGGGGAAGATTCATCATCATCTTGCCTCTTCTTCTTAATCACAAATGGTTTCTGATGCTCGTCCTGGAGTTTACTGCGCAGAGTATTATTCTCTTCTTTAAGTTGTTTTATCTTCTCATCATGTTCCTTAAAAGCTTCCACTGCTGTCTCAAATACACGCCGCAACTGGGCATTCTCCAGCTTCACATGCTCTAATTCTCTCAAGACCTCCTGAGGAGATCTCTTCCCAAGATAGGGGCATTTCTGGCAAATCAATAACTCGGTAGAATCAGTTATCTCTCTTGTTGTGAGCATAACATTTTCCTAAAATCCCTATGAAGTGGATATCCAAACACGGCTTTTATTGACCTCGTTTTCTCTTTAGTGGGAGCAAGTTTTCCTCTTCCAGCGGTCTTGCCCAATAAGCGCCAATTAGCAGCCTTGTAGCAGACCCCACTAAACCTCTCAGTATCTACAAAAGTTTCTAAGAAATAGATGGGATGGTTATAAAAGTGCATCCAGTCAGCTGAAATAATACGAGCACATATCCCTAATAGATGAGAAGCAAGACATGATATCCTAACCCATGGAAGAATGAGAAAACGGGTCTGATAGGCAATAAGGTGAAGATTCTTCTTTCTAATCTCAGGGCTCCATCCAATAAAGTGATCCCGACATCCAATGTACCAGGCTGGCGATGACCAGCCTATACAGGCAATAGGACGCTCTTTAAAGAAAGCAATGTATTTAAGATTTTCTCCTACAGGTTGTGTATATCCAAGGTAGTGATGCTCATGAATGAGGCTGTTGTAAAGCT
>CAZVBB010000226.1:0-2221 GCA_964625285.1 uncultured bacterium
TTCGTGATGGAGATGTGATCCGGGTAGGAAAGATGGCACTTGCTGAAGATGAGAAGATAGAGATAAACGATGTTCTTCTTTTGTGTAATGGAGATGAAGTGGCTATTGGCCATCCAAATCTTAAAGGGGTAAGTGTAGATGCGGAAGTCAGGAGACACGGAAAAGAAAAAAAGATTGTCGTCTTCAGAAAGAAGCGAAGAAAGAGCTATAGCCGTAAAGCCGGGCATCGCCAGCAGTTTACTGAGGTAAAAATTCTAAAAATAAAGACATCTTAGTTTTTAATAGGATGGATGTCTAATTACACGGATTAAAAAAGCAGATTGCACAGATTATGGAACAAAAATATCCTCAGTAAAAAGATTGGCTTTTTAATCTGTGTAATCTGACCCGCAGGGTCATTCCGAGCAAAGCGAGGAATCTTAATAAGATTGTCTCGTCAAGTTCCCTCGCTGTCGCTCGGGACAAGCCTCACAACGACGTCTGTGTAATCAGGTATAGAATGTTATAACAGGAGGGTTAAAAATGGCTCATAAGAAAGGAATGGGTAGTTCTCGAAATGGGCGCGATAGTCATTCTCAGCGCTTAGGAGTGAAACGATTTGGAGGACAACTTGTCTCTGCCGGCAGCATCCTTGTCCGACAGAGGGGAAGAAAGTTCAAGCCGGGAAGGAATGTTGGTCTGGGAGGAGATGATACTCTGTTTGCGCTTATCAATGGAGTTGTCTTGTTTAGGAAATCAGGCAAAACTCAAAGGGTTGATGTACTGGCAGCATAGAAAAATAGACACCTTTTCGAAAGATAATATACATAACGTAATAAGTATTTGCATATTCATTATGATTACACGAATTAAAAGGCCAGATTATACCGATAACTACAGAGGATTTTAATCTGTGTAATCTGACCCGCAGGGTCATTCCGAGCAAAGCGAGGAATCTTAATAAGATTGTCTCGTCGCTAGCGCTCCTCGCAACGACGTCTGTGTAATCAATAAAATGCAAGTATTTAATGCGTTTTATATAGCTATGGGTAATTTTTCTACTAATCGTAAAGATGTGCTGAAAAAACCAAAGTGTGTCGTTGTGAAGGTTGGGACCACTCTTCTTACTTCTCCATCCCGCGGGTTGGACGCAAAAAAGATGGAAAAAGTGGTTTCTGAAGTGAATTCATTGCGGCAATTAGGAGTGAAGGTTGTTCTGGTTACATCAGGGGCAATCGCTGCCGGAGCAAGGCAGTTGGGAGCGAAAAAGAAGCCGTGGACAATACCGTACAAACAGGCCGCTGCTGCGGTGGGCCAGAGCTCTTTAATGCATCTCTATGGACAACTGTTTCAGAAGAAAGGACTGCTCGTTTCCCAGATACTTCTCACTCGGGATGACCTCTCCGACCGCAAACGTTATCTCAATGCACGAAATACTCTGATAGTCCTTCTTAAACTCGGAGTTCTTCCAATTATCAATGAGAATGACTCTGTTGCGACAGATGAAATTAAGTTTGGTGATAACGATGTTCTCTCAGCATTAATTACAAATCTGATAGAGGCAGACCTTTTAGTTATATTGAGCGATGTTGATGGAGTATATGTAGATTTAACCGAAAGACCTTCCGGTAAGATAATAAATATTATTCCAGAGATTGATGCAGCAATAGAGTCTCTGGCGGGAGGAGCCGGGGGACCGGATGGAACAGGGGGCATGCAGACGAAGTTTCAGGCAGCAAAGATTGCTACAAGCTGTGGGGTCCCTGTTGTCATTGCCAATGGAAAGAAGAGATGCATTTTGGAGAAAATCCTTGCGTGCGATGAGGTTGGAACACTCTTTCTCCCTCGTCAGAGGATGGATAGTCGCAAGCGGTGGATTGCATTTAGCGGGAAGATAAAGGGTAAAATAACCGTTGATGGTGGCGCTACGGCGGCTTTAAGACACAAAGGAAAGAGCCTCCTACCGCGAGGAGTTATCAATCAGAGTGAGGGTTTTGAATGCGGAGATCTCGTGCAAATTATTGATGAAAGTTCTTGCCAGGAGTTTGCCCGGGGACTAACGAATTATTCCTCTGTAGAATTAGCTAAAATAAAAGGCGTAAAAACCCAGGATATAGAGTCCATTTTAGGTTGTAAGCATTATTATGATGAAGTGATACACCGCGATAATATGGTGATTCTATGACACCTTGTCGGCAAAATAAAGGTCACATCTTTTTAGAAAAAATTAGAGGTGTATATC
>CAZVBB010000227.1:0-2220 GCA_964625285.1 uncultured bacterium
GCGTCTTTCGTATTAGCCCATATCTATAAAGTCTTACTGTAAGCTCAGAATCCTCCCTTCCCCATCCTACAAACTCCTCGTTGAATCCGTTAACAGCCAAAAGGTCGTCTCTGAAGATACCCATATTACAGCTTTTTGCTCCTCCTATTTTTTTGTTTTTTAAAGGCGGAAAAAAGGGAATGCGAAGAAGGTGATGGATGTTTGATATAGAACCAGAAAATATTAACCTGAGAAGATAAAAAGGCGAGGCGGTGTGAGTGGCTATAAATTCCTCTCTTGCCTTTTTGCCAATCAACACTCTTTTCCCCTGAAAAAAATAACCTCTCTCAGCCATCAGGATATGGTCAGCTACAAAATGTCTGTTAGGAATGCAATCGCCATCTAAGATTATGAGATAATTACTATTTGAGCATTTAATTGCTTCATTTCGAATCTTTGCTGCCCTGAATCCTTTATTCTCCTGCCACAGATGAGTGACAGGAAATGATGTTCTCTCTTTAAAGGTGCTTATGAGGATTGCCGTCTCATTGTCTGAGCCGTCATCTGCAATAATTATTTCATCAGGTAGTCTTGTCTGAAGGTTTAATCCACTTAGAACCCGACTTAGGGCAGATGGATTATTGTAAGTTGTAATAATAATTCCCACTTTCATTTTTGACTAACTATTAATCCTACAACGATACTTGTCTTTTTGACCCCTTCGTTTCTGTCATCTTTAGCTATTCGTTTTGTAACAAGATTTCTCGTCGCTTTGCTCCTCGAAATGACATCTAAAAGAGGCCTCTGAAAAACCCTCAGAGATTTCTGGATTTTTCAGAAATCTCTGAAATGGTAAGTGACGTTAAAGGTTTAACCTCCTTAGCTATTTTAGCTGATTACCATTTGGCTTGGTTATGCCTATTTTATCTCATAGTTTCTTTAGACAGAACTGAATCTATAATGTCTTTGCTATCTTTAAGATTTTTTATGGCAATTTGTTCGTGAATAGCCCGAAAGACATTTTTCAGAAATTTTAAATACGGCACTGGCGTTATAAAATGATGAAATGTAGTATGTTTATTGAGTGTTTTGGTTATTTCTTGGCAATTCCCAGCGATTTCACCGGTTATTAAGGGTATTGTTTCTAATTTTTTAAAGATGATAGAAATATTCCCATTTAGGGGAGCTATTGCCTTCTTGTGAATTTCAAATCCAGCCTTTAAACCTAAAGTTTCAAGCGTTTTTGGATTAAAAGTGCAAATATGAGCTTTATGATACCTATTCTTAGGGCTTTGTTTTATGTCTTCAGCATTCGGTACTTCAACCACAAGATAACCATTATCTTTAAGTAATAACCATATCTTTTTTAATTCTCGGAGTGGGTCTACTAGGTGCTCAAGGACATGATGCAGTGTAATTAAATCATACACTTCTCTACCTTGAACATCTTGAATAAAACCTGTTGTGACTGGTAGTTGCAGTTTTTCTTTTGAAAATAACACATACTCTTCATCTGGTTCTATCCCAGAGATATTGTATCCAAGTTTACGCATTATGTATACAAATACGCCGCTTCCTGAACCAATATCCAGTATGTTATAATTATCTCTTAATATTTCTTTAAAAAAACAAAATCGCTTTATTGCTTCGTTAGCATCTCGGTATATATGTTTTAATTTTGGCTTGAGTATTTTTTTATATTCTTTTCTATATTCTTTTGAGTAGAAATTTTTGATTTTTTCTTCTGACGGGCGCGGATCACTCCAAATTAAACCACATTTCACACATATTACTGTTCTTAGATAATTTCCATTTCTATCCTTTAAACAAAGTTCATTAATGTGTATTGACCTACATAAATTACATGGAATGGAACAACTGTTCTTTTCTCTGTTAATCATTGTTGTTGCATACTTGAGTTGTTTCCTCATGGGCTTTTTCATCTTTATCTCGCCACTTCTAAAGTCTTTTGGAGCTGTTGCTCTATTGCTCTCAGGACATCCTGTACCTCTATCATTTTTAGGCATTTGTAGTGTCGTCTCGGACAGATCTTCTTCATACAAGGGCTGCACCTAATTTTTTTCTGAACTATGATATGGCTATTACCCCAGGGAGCTGTTCTCCGGGAATCTGTTGAGCCAAAAATTGCTATCACCGGAGTTCCCACCGCAGCAGCAATATGCATGTTTCCCGTATCATTAGTAATGAATAACTGGCATCTCGAGATGATAGCAGCTAATT
>CAZVBB010000228.1:0-2219 GCA_964625285.1 uncultured bacterium
GGGCAACCGTCACAAACACTGATTGTATCAATACCTCCTTTCCTCAATTTATGAACACATTAAATACCTTGTGAATTAAAGGATTCAAGGGGCCACAAGTGCACCAGAGCACCAGTCAACAGTTGGAAGCCAGGAGTCAGAAGTCAAAAGTAATGTGCGTATTCTTAAGATTAAAACCAAAATGAAGGCCGAAGAAAGATAGAAAATAGGTGTCTACTCCTATTTATTTATTAGCAGAAAGCGGATTTTGGGGGAGGGGTAGTAGCTATACCTGAAATGTCGGGTGGTTAGAAATAGCGAATAGCGTGGTAGGGTAAGATAGGGTAAGATAGGGTAAGATAGGGTAAAATAAATCTATGAAAGAAAAAATCAAGACTAAATCAATATGCTCAAAGTAATTATTTTTGTTTATATTGTAATTGGAATTTTTAGAGTTATACTACTTTTCGCACAACCTCGACACAACCGACCCATTGCTATTGCTAAACTAAATTTAAGTTATATTTTAATTGGTATAATAATGTGGCTTCCTTTATTGATTTTAAGAATTAAAAATTATGGTATAAAAACAGTATGGAGATGGGAAATTAGAACTATAAAGAACGTGTTTACAAGGGGACATAAAAAATAAATCTACGAAGGAGAGAACGAAGGGGAGAAGGGGGACGGTTCTATTTTTGACAAAAAGGAAATTAAAAAATCCTAACAAGGTGCTACAGTGAACTGTGATCGCTGGCGTGGTCCCAATCGCTAAACTTGGACGTTAGGTTCAAATCATGAATACTGAAAACATGATCAAAATCATAGATATACTTGTATGGCCATCGGTAGTATTAATTGGTTGGATATTCTTCTTTGTATTTTTTAGAAAAGATGTCTCAAATATTATTAACCGAATTCGTTCAGTTGGAAAGGGGGCTATTGAAATTGGAACTACAAGTGGCGCACGTAAGGAAGCAGCAACTAAAACAGGTAGTACAGCCCGCCGGAAATTTATGGAAAATCTCCAATCTGTTATTCTATTAGAACAAGAGCAGAGGATAAAAGACGATTTACTTAGTGAAGGTCTTGAGTCAAATGAAGATAAAATAGATGTTTTAGTTAGGGAGTTGGCACGAACACAACTTGATTACGACTTTTTAGATATATACTATTTGATTTATGGTTCTGAATTGCGTTTGCTTCAATACTTGAACAGCATTACGGAGGCTGTTACTGATGGACAATTAAATAGATATATTGATGCTGTCCGAACACAATTCCCGAATAGACCTAATATTGAAAGTAGAGAATCGTTTATGTCGATTCTTGTGGCAAGCAATCTGGTCACGAGAAATAACAACGGATACCTTATAACTGAGTTAGGTAGAGAATTCCTGGCTTGGATAGTTAGGCAGGGCAAGAGACAAGATCTATCTAATTAAAGCATTTACACAAAATTAGGGACAGACACTTATTTTTGTTGACATTAAGAAGAAAATCCGGGGACACAATACCTATTTCTCCTTCCTTCTAATAAGGACACATTATTTAATATTGAAACTCTTGTTATATCCTTCTATGAATGGTATAATTAAAAATAGAGAAAGGGAACAAAAGGAGATATATATTTATGGCTAAGACAATTATAGAAAAACCAGAAGAAATGGTACAAATACCACGTAGTGTCTTTGAGAAATTTATAGACCTTGAAGAAGCTATAGAAGACTGGCTAATGAGTCAGGATGAGGATCTGATAGCAGAGCTGCGCCAGGCAAAAAAAGATGCTAAGAACGGTAAATTTATACCATGGGAACAGGCAAAAAGACGACTGCATATCACATAAAAGTATCTCCAGGTACAACACAAACCCTAAAGGGACTGGATAAGCAGATAGTCAAGCGTATTGACAAAAAGCTGGAATGGCTATCAAAGAATCATGATCAGATCCAGCACGAAACTCTCTCTCATCTTCCTAAAGACCTGGTCGGTTTACGAAAGTATCGTGTAGGAGATTATAGAATCCTTTATATATCCCATTTGGAAAAAAGACTAATAGAAGTCCACGCTATTATTCATCGTTCTTCAGAATATAGAATTTTAGAAAGAAGATAAAATAGGCTTTTGAGAAATCTCGAGAATACCATACTTAATTATTGACATCCTGAAACACAGGAAATCCAAAAGGAGAGAATATGTCAGGACATTCTAAATGGTCAGGGATAAAACATAAGAAAGCT
>CAZVBB010000229.1:0-2193 GCA_964625285.1 uncultured bacterium
GGGCAATTGGGAGTAGCCCTTGAATATTGAATTTACCCCAAATTCCCTACTTTTGCCTTTCTCTCTTCTTCACATACCATTCTATAGTTTTTCTCAGACCAAACTCAAACTCTGTTTTTGCTTTAAACCCAAATTCTTTTTCTGCCCTCGCGGTATCAAGGCATCTTCTGGGTTGCCCGTCGAGTTTTGTGATATCCCAGATAATTTTACCTTTAAATCCTGTTAATCTGGCAATCAACTCCACCAAATCCCTAATTGATACTTCAAATCCTGCTCCAAGGTTTACAGGGTCAGAGTTATTATATTTTTCTGTGGCTAAAAGGATGCCCTCTGCAGCATCTTCTACATAGAGAAATTCTCTGGTTGGCTTTCCGGTTCCCCATACAGTAATTGGTGAATGGTGAATGGTGAATGGTGAATTGGTAGGAGGCTTTTGTGCATCAAAACATTTTTTTATTAGTGCAGGTATAACATGAGACGATTCCGGGTCAAAATTATCGCCCGGCCCATATAAATTAACCGGAAGCAAAAATATAGAATTAAATCCATATTGGTCCCTATATGCTTGGGACTGAACCAGCAACATTTTCTTTGCTAATCCATAAGGAGCATTTGTCTCTTCAGGATAACCATTCCAGAGGTCTTCTTCTTTGAAAGGAACAGGGGTATATTTTGGATATGCACAGATTGTTCCAATTGCAACAAATTTTTCAATACCTACCAGTCTTCCTACCTCTATCATTTGCACACCCATCATCAGATTATCGTAGAAAAATTTGCCAGGATTTTCTCTATTGGCGCCAATACCTCCAACTTTAGCTGCTAAATGGATGACAATATTAGGTTTAGCATCATGATAGAGCCTTTTTACTGCTTCCATCTCAATAAGATTGTAATCTTTACTTCTGGGGACAAAAATGTTTTTGCATCCACGCTTTTTCAGTTTTTCCACTACGAAACACCCAAGAAAACCTGCGCCGCCAGTGACTAATACTCGTTTATTTTTCCAAAATCCCATAATGATTACCGCCCTCCGTCTTACGATAACGAGGCCCGTTCTGTCTTTCGGTTACGTCGTTCGTCCTTAAATTTTGACCAAGCTCCTGCAAGATTATATATCTGCCTGCCTGCTTTATCATAGATGTCAATCAATTCCTCCAATAGAAGCCCATGTATGACCTTTCCATAAATATCACGGCACATCTCTAAACCAACTATTGTTTCATTGCACTCAGCCATAGCATCATCTAAATATTTTTGGAAACCAAATTTTTGATGCCGTTTGGCATATCCCTCTGCAATTAATCGAGGAATAGCTTTTACAGACCTGCTTAGCTGATCCTTCAAATCATACTTTTCTGAATCTGGCAATTTAGGCAGAATCTCGGTCATCATCTTTATGCAGGCCTTATATGTGCTTTGATATACTTCTAAGTCTCGAAAACTCCTTATGCGCTTTTGTTTCTCACTCAAATTTATCTCCTGCCGTTACCGTTTTACATAACCGATACGGGCTTCCTTACCGTTGGACGTTACCCTCTCCAACTATCGTACAGTTAACTTATTCTTTGTCCAATTTATGCCTTTCTCTTCTAATATCTTCTTCCCCTCGCCAGGTGAATTTAATCCGACTAATTCTAAATCAGCATCTACCATTATTTTTACGAGTTCCTCAAACGTAACCTTTGGTTCCCAGCCCAAAAACTTCCTTGCTTTAGAAATATCGGCTTGCAGAGACTCAACCTCTGTTGGGCGAAAGTATTTTGGGTCTATTTCAATGATAATATCTCCGATGTTAAGGTTGGAGGTTGAGGTTAAGATTGAGGATAGGGAACGGATGATGCTTTTTTTGTTTACGCCATTTCCCTTCCATTCTATTTCAATGCCAGCATAATTAAAAGCACATTCAACAAACTCCCTGACTGAATGGTTTTCGCCTGTGCCAATCACATAATCTTCTGGTTCATCCTGTTGAAGTATCAACCATTGGCACTCTACATATTCAGGGGCAAACCCCCAATCTCTCTTAGCACTTAAATTACCTAAATAGAGTTTGTTTTGCTTTCCAGCGATAATATTAGCAATTGCCCTGGTTATCTTTCGGCTAACAAAAGTTTCTCCTCTACGTGGACTTTCGTGATTAAAAAGTATGCCATTACAGGCAAACATGTTATATCCTGCTCTGTAATTCAC
>CAZVBB010000230.1:0-2182 GCA_964625285.1 uncultured bacterium
CCCATGAGGGAAACCAGATTGTTTCCCTCAAACTCCCTAATCCGCATAGGAATTTTTCAAATTCCTATGCTTGAAATAGTTCCTTTTTTCTTTTCTATTTCTTCCTTTGCTCTTCGGGAAAAGGAATGCGCAGATACATTCAATGCTTTCTTTAATTCCCCTCTCCCAAGGATTTTTACCAAACCTTTTTTGACCAGTCCTTCCTCTTTTAGCTTTAGTGGGGTAACTTCCGTCCCGGTAGGAAATCTATTAAGTTCCTCCAAATTTACAATGGCGTAAATTTTTCTTCTGACGCTCCTGAATCCTCGCTTGGGAAGCCTCCTTATAAGCGGCGTCTGTCCCCCTTCAAATCCAGGCCTGATCTTTCTTCCTCCCGAGCGTGCTTTATTTCCCTTGTGCCCACGCGTTGATGTCTTGCCGTGACCAGAACCTGAGCCACGCCCAACCCGTTTACGAGCTTTAAGTGAACCTACTGCATATTTAATTTCGTGGAGCTTCATTTTTTCTTCTCGCCGCCATCTCCAAAATTACTGTCAACTTCTTCAGCGCCTCCATCGTTGCCTTAACCATATTAGGAGAATTATTTGAGCCGAGAGACTTTGCCGATATATCTTTTATTCCTGCTAATTCCAATAGTGCCTTTATTGGGTTACCTGCAATCACTCCTGTTCCTTCAGTAGCGGGTTTCAGGAGAACCCTGCTTGCTCCATACTTACCGATTATTCTGTAATGAATTGTCCGTCCTTCTCTCAGGAGAACTGAGATAGTGCTCTTCTTTGCCTTTTCTGTTGCCTTTCTCACAGCACCGGAAACCTCTTTCGCATTCCCTAATCCATAACCAATATGGCCGTTGCCATCTCCGACAACAACAAATGCACTGAAGCTAAAGCGCTTCCCTCCTTTAACAACTTTAGCTACACGATTAATTTTAATAACCTTTTCCGGCAGGAATTCTATACTGTCTACATCTATTCTCAAGCTATCCCCCTTGGGGATACCTTCCCTAAGAGGCTCCGCCCCTCGGGCGTCCGCCTAAGCGGACTGTCACCCCATGAGGGAAACCAGATTGTTTCCCTCAAACTCCCTAATCCGCAATAGAAATTTTTCAAATTCCTATGCTTCAAAATTTAATCCCTCCCTCTCTGGCGCCCTCAGCAAGAGCACGCACCCGACCATGATAGAGATAACCTCTTCGGTCGAAGACAACATTTTCTATTCCGAGCTTCTTTGCCGCCTCAGCCAGGAGAGCTCCGACGGCTTTAGCCGATTCTATTCCTGTAGAGCCAGCCTTAAGAGATTGGAAGAAGTGAGAGGAACTGGAGACACTGAGCAATGTTTTTCCATTATCATCATCAATTAATTGACCATAGATGTGACGTGCGCTCCGAAAGACAGCTAGTCTAGGCCTGTCCTTACTCCCCCATACTCTTCTTTTTCGGTGCTTTACTCTCTTTGTCATTATTTTGCAATTGCCTTTGTCTTACCGGCCTTACGGCGAATCACCTCTCCTTCATATCTAATTCCCTTGCCTTTATATGGCTCTGGCGGAAAAAGGGCACGTAGCCTCGCTGCCGCATCGCCAAGTTTTTCCTTATTTATTCCTGTCAGCCTAATCCTGGTTATCTGCTCTTCTCTCTTTACTTCAGCATTAACTCCCTCAGGAAGGTGATAATGTACAGGATGAGAGAGGCCTATTCGTAGGACAATATCTTTATCCTTCACTTCAGCCCGATAGCCAACGCCATGTATCTCTAGCTTCTTCTCAAAGCCAGAAGCAACTCCTTTAATCATATTTGCTATTAGGGTACGTGTAAGGCCATGGAGTGAGCGGTGAAGGCGACTCTCTCCAAGCCGAGAGACAACCACTTCTTTATTGTGAATTGCTATCTCCAAAAGGCTGGAGATATTTCTGGATAGCTCCCCTTTTGGTCCTGTCACGCGCAACTCATTCTCTGTTACACGCACTGTGACGAGATCGGAAACCCCAATTGGCTTTCTGCCTACTCTGGACATATTCTCACCATACCCGACAGAGTAACTCCCCTCCAATTTCTTTCTTGCGACACTCAAAGCCGCTCATTATCCCCTGGGATGTGGATAAAATTGGCATGCGGTGATCTCTTCTAATCTCACTGCTGGCTACATAAATCCGTCGTCCAGGTTTACTTACCCTCTGAATTCC
>CAZVBB010000231.1:0-2175 GCA_964625285.1 uncultured bacterium
AACAGAAAGACATCGATATATTAAAAACTCTTAAAGAGAAGAAATTTATTGATGCAGAGATGGCCGAATATGTTTTAAATAAGATTGTTGAGGTTATGCCGAGTCTTAAAGGGGCATTTGGCAAATATGATATCAATCCTAAGGACATAATTCGCTTTCAAATGGTATCAGAGATGTGCCGAAACGAGAGAGAAAAGAAAAACCTTACTTTTAAGCAAATTGCTTTGAGTTTGAAGGTCCCGCAATACAGGCTTAAGTATATTGAAAGTTCCAGCGTAAAGAATATAAGTGCGGATATTCTTGAGAACTATATAGATTACCTTGAATTACGTAAATGGTTTGATTCGTGGAAAAAGCATAATTTAGATGTCTATAATCGATTGTTGAAAGAAGAATGCTAAAAAATTGGGTAATAAAAATTTAAGATGCTCTATGCAGCTCACTACGTAAACAAGGACAGACACCTATTTTAAGAAATTAGTTAAAATCACAATTCCAGGGACACCATACTTAATTATTGACTTTCTTTTTACAAGAGCCCTACCAAAATGAAGCCAGAAGCTCATCGTCCTCTGGACAAGATATGCCTACTACTAAGACACCCTTTCAGGACTAAAAGTCCACTACTCTAACATAACCCTTCCTTGAATTATCTCCTTGCATAATTACTCAAGCTAATATAAAATTACATCTATAAAATAGTCTTGAAATGCTTGTTTTTTGGGAAATTTTTATAAAAGTATGGTCCTCAGAATTTGACAAAAAATTCTATACACAATACTTTTAAAGGAGTTTATTGAAGAAGTTTTAGACAGGGCGATTTGATAAACTATACTTTGTGAACTTTAATTCTACAAAAGAAGCGCACGGACAGGATTATTTTACAAAAAATAAATAGATATTATGAGAAAACAAGGGTTTAATAAGGGTGAGATTATTATTTATCAAACCCCGAAAAAGGAGATTGAGTTAGATGTGTATTTGGAAGAAGAAACTGTCTGGTTGACGCAAAAACAGATGGCTGTATTGTTTGACAAAGGTATTCCTACTATCAATGAACATATCAAAAATATTTTTAGAGAAAGCGAATTAAAAGAAAATTCAGTTATTCGGAAATCCCGAATAACTGCCGCCGATGGCAAAATGTATGAAACACAATTTTACAATCTTGATGTCATCATCTCTGTTGGGTATCGCGTAAAATCCCATCGTGGCACCCAATTTCGTATCTGGGCGACAAAAACCTTAAAAGACCATTTAATTAAGGGTTATACTATCAATCAACGACGGCTTTTGGAGATTAAAGATAAATTTCAGGAACTGCAGATGTCAATTGCTTTTCTGCACAAAAAGGCGGACGAGAAACAGATTAAAGGGCAGGAAAAAGAGATTTTAAACCTACTTTCAAGTTATGCTAAAACCCTGACTTTATTAGAAGAATATGACAACGGAAAATTAAAAAAGATAAAAGGCAAAAAAGCAAAATTTGTTTTGAAATATGAAGAGTGCCAACGGATTATCAGGGAAATTAAAACCGAGCTAATTACCAAAAAAGAAGCAAGCGAGCTTTTTGGGCAGGAAAGCGACGAAAAACTTAAAGGTATTCTGGGCAATATCTATCAGACCTTTGACGGGAAGGAATTATACTACTCCTTAGAAGAAAAATCTGCGCACCTGCTTTATTTTGTAATCAAAGACCATCCATTTATTGATGGCAACAAACGAATTGCTTCGTTTCTCTTTGTATATTTTCTGGATAAAAACAATTATCTTTATCGCGCAAGCGGAGAAAAGAAAATCAATGATAATGCCTTAACTGCCCTTACTTTGCTTATCGCGGTAAGCGATCCGAAAGAAAAAGATAAACTTGTTAAGATAATTACCAATTTATTGACGGTATGAAAAACAAGAAAGACAGATTTCTCATTATTTACAAAACATCATAGACGATATTTCTTTTGGTGGCTTGTCCGAAGGGTATATCTTGTAATAAGGTTGAAGAAAAAAGGATTTAAGGGGTCAAGAGGCATAGAGCATAGAGCAGAGGGCAGAGGGGGCTTGTAAACTTGTCAACTTGTAAACTTGTAAACTGGTGCTACTAGGAGACTGGTAAAATGACCAACGGGGTAAGAGAATTTTCGATACTGCGAATTAACAGGGAAGGCAGAGAAGAAA
>CAZVBB010000232.1:0-2172 GCA_964625285.1 uncultured bacterium
TGATCAAGCAATGAGAGCTTTAGCTCAACAAGCAATGAGCTCGTAGAGCAACAGGCGATGAGCATCCTTGGTGCAATACTTTGCATTTTTATATGTAATTTTGGATCATCGTTCTAATTTCGTTCCTTTTGCACAAACGATGAGTGCCTTTGGCACAATTTTAAATTTTGATATTTAATCTATTATAAAGATGATAGTCCGCCTGAGGCGGATTAGAGAAGGTATCCTCGAAGGGGGTAGCTTATGTTAGAATTACTCCTGTGAGGGCGGGAAAAAGGGGACAGTTCTATTTTTCTTGCAAAGTTTGTAATATCCGCTTACAGAGGAGACGGCCAAAGAAGATAAAATAGAACCGTCCCCTTTTCTTCCGGGTTCGATGAATCGAACCCCTACTATATCAACGTCAAATGAACCATGCGATTGACCTCGATTCTCGGAGCAAGAGAAAGACAGTCAAGCTCTAAACGATGAGAAATTCGACGAATTCTTTCGGATAGTGGGTCAGATCCAAGCGATCCTCATCGGGCACAGGGTGGATACCCCATTCCTCCATCGCCAATGCTCCAAACAAAATTTCAATTCTTTGATCTTTCTCGTCGTGGCCAATTTCCTCAAGGATGCGAGCATGGGTCTGTATCCAAAACCCCTTGATTGTTCCTATCAACATGTACCCGCGTGTTATGTTGTGAACCTTCCCTCCCAGCGCAGCTGGTTCCGTTCGCGGCATATCCCAAGATAGAAGGTTTTTAGCAACATCGGCAACAACATAAGTGTTACGGGCGCCAGTATCGAAAAGCGTCCACCAGTCTCGTCCATTGACTTTAATGTTTGCCCGAATTCGGCTCATTATTTCCCCCCTGCGCAAATAGGGGTCAGACCCCGTTAGATAACCATTAATAAAATTTCTAAATCGATCTTATCCATTCTGCGAGACGATCTTTGTTTGCTCCTTATCAAATCTTCAAGCCCTATAAAGAAAACTCTTTGTTTTCCATATCTCCCTACCTCTTTATTCCTCCATACTCTCTTAAAACCACACCCCTCAAGGGAAGTTAGCATATCAATACGGACAGGTTCATAGCCTAGTTGAATAATATTCCCCTTTTTACAGAAATCTCTCGCTGTTAAATTTAAACTCCCAAATCCAAATTCCGCTAATGCTCTGACAATTCTCTTTCCATTCTCCAGGCTGGGCTCGATTAGAGTATCCATATCCTTGGTATATCTTGGTTTGGCATAAAAGGCAACAGCGAAAGAACCAACGATTAAATACTTTACCTTATGTCTGTTTAATAATTTTAAGAATTCTTCGAAGTCCTTTTCTACTCTCACTGCGCAATCCCCTCTTCACCCTCGCTCCTCCCTGAGGGGCGGGATTCATCTTAAGATACTCTTCCCTTAAAAACTGGACATCGCTCAATCTCTCTTCCGGAGAAAGGGATAGATTATACTTCTCATCAAATTCTTCTGCCTTTTGGAAGGAATCTGCCTTATTTATCCAGATTTTGGGGTCAGGTCTTGACATTTGACATTTCCCTTTTTTGCAATCCATAGGTTTTATCCTTTGGGGCCAGACCCCATTAGAGCCTGTAGTGGCAAAGCTTGCTTTGTTTTTAATGCCGAGCAAGCTCGGCCACTACAATTGCTTCGGCTCTTTCACTTTACGAGGACGACCTCTAGTGTGGTCAGGACGGGCTCACTCTTTAATATCGGTACATCCTCTATGCCAAAACTTTTAATGTAAAGATTGACCGCCTCTTGAAGATTGACTTTGGCCTCTTCAAAGGTATTGCCCTGACTTACTATGTCTATTACAGGACAAAGAGCTATACAAACTTCCTTTCTCATTATAGGTCATTTTTTGAATACTGTCAAGAAAAGAATTTAGTGGTGTCAAGTATTAAACGCAAAAATCAAGAAAGAAAGACTGAAGACCTGATTACTTTTTTGACTTTTAGTTTAGATTGTTGTATGCTTTAGCGTTAGTAAAGAGTCTGGAGATGGCCGGAGATAGCAAGTTGGTGAGATTCCAACGCAGTTCCGCCTGCTGTAACTCGCCTGAGGCGAGAAGTCAGAACGCCGAGCTTCCAGCGTCCTTGAACCTCCGCGGAGTAAGGGGGGTAGGGTTTATTTATTACCGGGAACGGTAGTTAAAAATCCCCTTGTTCTTAG
>CAZVBB010000233.1:0-2164 GCA_964625285.1 uncultured bacterium
TGCTTTGTCAATTAAATAACGATTGTATTGTAGTTGCCGACCTTGGTCGGCTATCTGACGACAAATTTAGTTCAAGCCAAGCAAGCTTGGCCACTACATTTAGTTGACGGAGCATTATATTATTGAAGTTTTGCCATTGTAGTTGCCTCATTATGAGGCTTTCTTTTACTCGGATGAATCGGGTTACTACAATAAAATTGTTCAAATTTTATTCTTGCTATATTGGGATTATCTCTTATATATTCTCGTATTCTGGCTAAAGCTCCTTCATTTCTTATTACATGCTCATAATAGCCTGGTTGCCAGAATTTATGTAGTTGCCAACCTTGGTTGGCGTATTTTTTAATAAAAACAATCGTCTTAGACTTAAATCTTTTTACAACCTCAAAAAGTGAATATTTTGTTTCTTCAAGAACTATTATCACGTGGATATGAGTCGGCATTATAACAGAATAATCTACTTTTATACCTTCTAAATGATTTAGCCGAGCAAGCTCGGCAACTACAACATTTTTTATATCATTATCTTGTAAATATGGTTGCTTACAATTAGTACAAATTGTTACAAAGTAGTAGCCATTAGATTTATAATCGTAATTTTTTAAACGAATATCTTTTATCGCCCTCATTTTGGCAAAATTTCAGTCTTAATTAAATCAAGCATTTCACGCACTGCTCTATCCAGCCCAACCAGCACTGCCCGAGAAATAATTGTATGCCCAATGTTAAGCTCTTCCAATCCCGGGATAGAGGCAATTTGCCTTACGTTGTAATAGGTAAGCCCATGCCCAGCATAAACATTGAGTCCAAGCTCTTTTGCTATTGTCACTCCCTTTCTTAATTTTTCCAACTCTTTCTCTCGCCGAACCGCATCATTAAAATGCTCAGCATATTCCCCGGTATGCAATTCTATGGCACTGGCGCCAACCCGAGCCGCGGCTTCAATTTGACGAGGATTAGTGTTAATAAATAAACTGACGGAGATTCCACTCCCTTTCAATTCCTCAGTAGCAGCTTTTAGTGCCTCTTCTCCCGAGACAACATCTAATCCTCCTTCAGTAGTTATTTCCTCTCTTCGCTCAGGGACAATGGTTGCCTGGTCAGGCTTAACTGTCCTGGCAATCTTAATTATTTCTCTTGTAGCAGCCATCTCCAGATTGAGTTTTATCTTGACGACATCCTTTAAAACCTTGAGGTCACGGTCTTTGATATGTCTTCTGTCCTGGCGCAAATGAACGACAATTCCATCCGCACCGGCAAGTTGACAGATAAGAGCGCCGGCAACAGGGTCAGGCTCAAAAGTCCTTCGCGCCTCTCTAACTGTCGCAATATGGTCGATATTAACCCCTAACCTCATTTTCTCTCCTCAACTATTTGACACAATAGGTAGCTGCCCCTCATTTAGTTGAAAATGGCTTTATTTTTCTGTCTTCTTTATGATTTTGGATGCCCAAAGAAAGACGGCTTCTGCAAGCTCTAACGCTTCTTGGTAATCCTCTTCCGAGACAGGCTCAGCTAATCCAGGGTAACGGGTATGAACAGCGTAACGAGTAAGAATTACAGCGCTCTTCAAGTCATCTGGAATTTCAATTCCTGATTTGGAGATTAAGCCAAGAAGCACATCAATGTCATGTTTCCAGGGGAACTTCCACATCAAGACTCACAAGTAAGGATTTCAGTGATTTTTCTACGCATTGTTGGGCATCAAAACATAGGTCTTCGTAAAGAATATCTTGCGAAATTCTACCTGCCCTTGCTCTCTCCAGGTTGCTTTTGGCCCTCTTTATCCAATCATTTACAAGCTCTTTATTTTTCATAAATCGTCTTCCCATATTTTGCAATTTCACGATAAATTAAGAACTTATTTTCCTTTAGTTCCTTAAATCTTTCCACTGTTTCAACAATTATATCTAAGGGAACTCCTACACCAATGAGTTTCAGATAAATTCTCTTTTCAAGATTATTCCTCTTTACTGTATCGGATTTCAAAACGCATATATCGTAGTCGCTCCATCCTTTTTTTTCATCTTTTGCTCTTGAGCCAAAAAGAATGATCTTATCAGGATCAACCTCTTCAACGATTCTCTTAACGATTTCCTTTAATGAGTTGGGCATTCGAACAACCTCTCGAGTCATGGGGTCAAATCTTTATTATTGACAAATT
>CAZVBB010000234.1:0-2156 GCA_964625285.1 uncultured bacterium
CTGGTTCTTAATCAAGAAGAATGCCTGGATGATATCTTATCTGCTTTTGTTGAGCTTGGCATAACTGAGGCAACAATTATTGATAGTGCTGGAATGGGGGAAGTGTTAGTTCATGATGTTCCCATTTTTGCTGGGCTGCGTCATCTCTTAGGAGGAGAGAGGCCATACAGCAAAACAATCTTTGCCATTATTGATGATGAAAAGTTTGCCGAAGTTGCCACTGTCATTGAAGAAATCTGCGGGCCATTTAGTGAGTCAGGATGTAGCATCCTCTTCACGCTCCCCATCACTGAGATAAAGGGAAGATGATTAGAAGCATAGGAAATGAAAAGTGAGAAAAGGGTTCAAGAGTTCAGGGTTCAGAGTTCAAAGGTTCAGAGTTCAGAACCCAGAACATAATTAGAAAGCACGAAGCACGAAATCCGAAGCACGAAACAAATTCAAATGACCAAAATTTAAATGTTCAAAACAAGTCTTGTTTCGGTCATTTGGATTTAGAATTTGGGATTTGTTTCGGATTTAGAGTTTCGGATTTAGGATTTAGAATGTTGTGGACTGGTGACTGGTGTTCTGGTGTTCTGGTGCGCTGGTGCTCTTCTAAATAAGCTGGTGCACTTATACTGCGGGCATAGTTCAGTTGGTAGAATGTCAGCTTCCCAAGCTGAATGTCAGGGGTTCGAATCCCCTTGCCCGCTTGAGGTAAAGTAAAATGCCAATTTATGAGTTTCAATGTCCGGATTGTAAAGAAAGGCTTGAGGATTTTTTTCATTCTTTCAATGAGAGCAAGAATATTCCATGCCCCTCTTGCGGGAAGGAAAAAATGGAGCGAGTCCCCTCCCTCTTTGGGTTTAGATCCGGCTCGGTAATAGTAGGACCTTCCGGTAATTCTAATTGTTCTACCTGTTCCAGCAAGAACTGCAATACATGTAATTAATTTTATGAAATTCAGGTGCCCGATTTGTAAGAAGCTGTATCAGAGTGATAACAATAAATACTTTCCGTTTTGCTCTTCTCGCTGTCGGTTAGCTGACCTTGGAGCCTGGCTGGATGAGAAATACTGGATAAGCGAGCTCACAAGGGAAGAAGCCAACGAGAAAAAATAAAAACGCTTAGATTTGTAAATAATAAAGAAGAAAGGGTTCAAAGGTTCAGAGGTTCAAAGTTCAGAGGTTTGGAACCCAGAACGGTGAACCCAGAACCCTGAACGGTGAACCCAGGCTGGTGCACTGGTAACTGATAAGGGGTGACAGTCCGCCCAAGGTGGATTAGGGAAGGAAATGAGGAGCAAAAGCGATGAATTTTCTTGCTTGTTGCTTGTTACTAAAGGAGTATGCTAAAATTATTCAAAAAGCTAATTGGAGGGGAAAATGACTAAATCGGAAAAGATAAGGGTTATTGTATTTTTTGTTATCAGCATTGTAATTCTTGCTCTCTCCCTCAGGGTAGTAGGTATTATTGATAGAAAAGAAGAAGAAATAAGAATTGCCAGAGAAGAACACCAGAAACTCCAGGAGAGACATGAAGAGCTCACAACAGAGAGAGACGAACTCAAGATAAAAACGGCAGAGACGGAAACGGCACGGCTTGAGGCAGTCAGGGAAAAAGCGGAGGCGAAGGGGCTTCTTGAACAAGAGCGGAGGCTGGGCTACGACCTAAAGATGGAAACAGAAAGATTGATAGGGGAAAAAGTAGACATTGAGCAAAAGCATAAAATGGAACTTGCGTTGTTAGAGACAGAGCTGCGCACAACGATAGCAAGGTATGAGCTCCAGGTGCTGGCAATGACTCCGGCACGGGACCCGACAATGTTAACGGGAAAAGTAGTTGTCGTTCATCCGCCTGATTATTTTGCCATTGGAATTGGTGATTTGGTAGCTGGTCCATTACAGATAGAGCTCTTTAGAAGAGGGGAAATGGTGCGTGAGCTTTCAACAAAAGAAGCATCTTACGCAACACTTCTTGTCCGTGTTCCCCCAGGTGCCCCGCTTGACGGGATGAAAGAAAATGATAAAGTAGAGGTTTTCCTTCTCCCGGAGGCAGAAGACATCATAGCCTTTGTTGAAAATGGGAAAGTGAGGGATGTCGTCGCTCCTAATTTTTTAAATGTAGATCTGGGCACAGCGGCTTCATTATTGCCGGAGGTCTCTATCTATCGC
>CAZVBB010000235.1:0-2155 GCA_964625285.1 uncultured bacterium
CTTCCGCCAGGATGCCCGCTTGACCCTGTAAGGTTAGACCCGAGAATCAGTGAAGAGCTCATCCAGATAATAGAGCGCCGATTTGGACTTGATAAGCCTTTATACTTACAATATCTTCACTGGATGAGAAATGCACTGCGCTTGGATTTTGGCTGGTCAATGCGTTTTCACCAACCCGTCTGGGATATTATCAGAGAGCGCATCTTGGCCACTCTTCTTCTTTCCCTCTCAGCTACTCTTTTTACCTGGCTGATAGCCATTCCACTGGGCACCTATGCCGCTATTAACCAATATAAATGGAAGGACAAAATTATCTCTGTTTTAGCAGCGGTGGGGCTGGCCATTCCCAATTTTTTTCTGGCAATTCTTCTTATCTACATAGCTCATACTACCGGGATTCTTCCACTCGGCGGCATGAGGTCTATAGGTCATTTTGAGCTTTCTACATGGGGAAGGGCGTGGGATATTGCCCGCCATCTGGTGATTCCTACGGTGGTACTGGGAACTGCAGGTCTAGCAGGCATGCAGAGGATAATGCGCGGCAATCTATTAGAAGTTCTAAAAACTCAATATATCATCACTGCCCGAGCAAAGGGACTACCTGAAAATAGGGTCCTCTATCTTCATGCGCTTCGTAATGCCATAAATCCTATGGTAACGATGCTTGGGTTTTCCTTCTCTGCACTCTTAAGTGGCGCCGCCCTGACCGAGATGATTACTGCCTGGCCCGGTCTGGGACTGGTAATGCTACAGGCAGTAAGGATGATGGACCAGTTCTTGATAATGGCGGCTTTTCTGATGAGTGGGGTTATGCTTATTTTGGGCAATCTCCTTGCCGATATTCTTCTTGCCGTCGTAGACCCGAGGATTAAATATGAATAACAGTTTACAGTTCACAGCTTACAGTTGTTGAAGAAAAAGAGTAAAGTATAGTAAAAATTGCACCAAAGGTGCTTCCGCCTAGGCGGACTTGTGCTCTACGAGCTCATTGCTTGATCATAAGGTTAGAGAGATTATAACAATGATGCATAAGGTTAAGGAAATCATAACAATGATGCAAAAGGAACGAGATTAGAACGATGATTGAGAGATTTAAAGATATCGCTGGATGACAACTTGAACTCTGACCGCGTAAACCTTGAACCTTGAACCCTGAACGGATACAATTATGATTGAAGATAGGGAACACTTAAGCCCCTTTCAGATGGGGTTACTGAGGCTGAGGGGTCATCGTCTGGCAATGTTTTCCCTGATTGTCTTAGGGGTTTTGTATGGAAGTGCAATTTTTGCCGATTTTCTTGCTCCATATACTCATACTGATTCAGTAAGAGGGGATTCACTCCATCCACCTACGAAAATTCGTATTATTGACCAGGATGGAAATCTTCGCCGTCCTTTTATCTATCAATATGTCTCTTATCGCTGCCCCGAAACGCGGCGACAGCTCTGGGCCCCTCAAGAAACGAAAATATTCCCAATTCGGTTTTTCCTGAGGGGAGCTGAACATCGATTACTTGGTATATTCCCTATGAATATACGACTTTTTGGAGTCGATTCTCCAGCCCGCATTTATCTTCTGGGAGCTGATATTAGAGGCAGAGACCTCCTCTCCCGCCTGCTCATTGGGGGGCGCATCTCACTCTTCATCGGGCTAATTGGTATTGCCATCAGCACACTACTGGGGCTTCTTTTTGGAGGAATCTCAGGCTATTACGGCGGCAAGATTGATGAGGTCATTCAGCGTATTTGCGAGATGATAATGATGTTCCCCGCTTTCTTTTTAGTGCTGGCGCTGCGGGCAGCGCTACCTCCGGGGATGACTTCTGTTCAGATATATCTTATGATTATAGTTATTTTCTCATTCATTGGCTGGGCTGGATTCTCACGCATCATCAGAGGGATGGTAATCTCACTTAGAGAAAGGGAGTTCTCTCTGGCAGCTAAATCCCTTGGAGTTAGCAATATGAAAATTATTTGCAGACATCTCATCCCAAACACTTTCTCCTTTCTCATTGTAAATATGAGCCTGGCAATCCCCGGATTCATTCTCGGTGAAGCCGCGCTAAGTTTCTTAGGACTGGGCATTATGGACCCGGACACCAGTTGGGGGCTGCAGCTTGCCGATGCCATGGCAGTGAGAATGATAGAGCATCAC
>CAZVBB010000236.1:0-2151 GCA_964625285.1 uncultured bacterium
AACCACCGGAGAGTGGAGTAGATACCCACCCTGCCGTAGTCCAGGCAGTCGTTGAGTTATTGAAAGAAGAAGGGGTAGAAGTTCTTATTGGCGACAGCCCCGGAGGCATAATGAAAAATGGACTGAGTCATTATTGGGAAATTTCTGGATACAAGAGAGTTTCCGAGGTAACTGGCGCAAAACTTGTGAGCCTGGAGGAGAACAGTCAAGAGATAAGTGTTCCTCATGGCGTAATCTATCAGAAGCTCTATATCTCTCGCGCTGCACTTGAGGTAGATGCCATCATAACCCTTCCCAAACTCAAGACCCATGACCTTACATTGTATACCGGAGCAGTCAAAAATCTTATGGGGCTTATTCCCGGTCTGGGTAAAGCTGAGATTCATAAGCGGTGCCCAAAGCCAGATACCCTCGGCGAAGCGATGGCTGACATTTTCTCAGTAATGAAGCCAGCAATGGCAATTCTTGATGGCGTTACCGGAATGGAAGGAAGTGGGCCTATCTCTGGTAAGCTGAGGAACATTGGAGTAATTCTGGCAAGTAAAGATTCCCTTGCCCTCGATACCATTGCTCAAGCAATGATAGGCTTAAAACCTTTTGATGTCCCTACAACAAAAGCGGCGGCAAAAAGAAATCTTGGGGTATCTGATTTGAAAGAGATAGAGGTTTTGGGAGAACCTCTGGACAAGGTGAGCATTGATGATTTCATTCTTCCTCCGAATGCCCGCATAAGAAGAATTCCTGCCCCAATTTTGAGTCTTATTGCGCGACAGGTAATGGTTAAACCCGTTCCTCTCCATAATAAGTGCACAAGATGTCTCGTTTGTATAGAAAACTGTCCTGTTGATGCTATCTCTCTTGTCGCTGGCTATCCAGAGATTAATTATCGCAAATGTATCCTCTGCCTTTGCTGCCGCGAGTTATGTCCTTCCGATGCAGTTGGCATCAGAAAAAGCCTTTTAGCAAGGAGGATTTTTCGATGAATCTCGCAGAGTTGGGAGAGTTTAATCTAATCAGGCACTTGACGAAGGGGATTTCTACTTCGAACTCTGCCGTAGTTACTGGAATTGGAGATGATGCTGCGGTCATCAGATGTGGTGCTAAAAAGTTTATTTTATTTACTACGGACAGCCTGATTGAAAATATTCACTTTTCATTAGATCTTCTTACTCCATATCAGATTGGAGAAAAGGCAATGGCGGTGAATTTAAGTGACATTGCTGCAATGGGGGGCATTCCTAAATATGCCGTTACTTCTGTTGCTCTTACCCCGGAGACACAGGTCAACTTCGTCAATGAAGTTTATCGAGGAATAAAGGAAGTAGCAGCAAAGTTTGCAGTTGACATCGTTGGAGGTGACACTGTAAGGTCCCCTAAAAATATGATGATAAATATCTCTCTTTTGGGCGAGGTGACCGAGAAGTTTCTCGTACATCGGAGCGAGGCAAAAGTAGGAGATAAAATATTTGTCACCGGACACTTAGGAGCAACTGCTGCGGCAAGGTTAGTAGGTAAACACATTCCAACTTTGCCTCTTATCAATGAAGGGAGAGAAATTATCAAGAAATTTAAACCAACTTCAATGATTGACATAAGTGACGGGCTTTCCAGTGACATTTTGCGTATCTGCGAAGCAAGCAAGGTAGGAGCAAAAATTTATGAGGAGGCAATTCCAATCTCCGATGAAACCAGAGTAATGGCAAAGAAAATTGGAAAAGCTCCGTTAAAATTAGCTCTTGGAGGAGGAGAGGATTATCAGCTTCTCTTTACTGCTGCGACCAGGAAAGATGGCAAACCTATTTCTCTGCCCGGAGTCTCCATAAGCGAAATAGGTGAGATTACTAAGAAAAAAGAGTTGTTACTAATTGACAAAAAAGGTGACTCTCACCAACTCCTTCCAGCAGGATATAATCATTTTTCCTTGCCTTGATCCTTGTGCTCTGGTAATATCACATCAATAACCGCTAATCCATTATTCTTTTCTGGCCCCATCGTCTAGAGGCCCAGGATGTCAGATTCTCAGTCTGAAGACCGGGGTTCAAATCCCCGTGGGGCCATTTAACAAAGCTGATATTTTTTGGCAGGTGAGCTCTATCGTTAGATATAAAATAGAAGGGGAAGGAGGGTGTGAACCATGAAGAAGCCAACCGC
>CAZVBB010000237.1:0-2146 GCA_964625285.1 uncultured bacterium
CGCATAAATTTAATTATTATTTAGGAGGCTTAGTATGGGTGTATTTAATTTCTTCAAAAAGGAATCAAAACAAATCAAGGGAAGTATTGGATATTTAGGGCTTACTGACTGGTGGTTATCAGCTTTTTCAGAACCAGAAAGAGAATATATTGTAAAAACATTTCAGCCACTTGGTGCAAGTGAAGAATCTTTGATTAAAGGTGATATTTCTTATACAAGCGAAACTCCTATCGGTTTATTATCAGCTCTTGCTGGTTGGTTTAATAAAAAAGATGACCGAACAATTGCATATAGGATGATAAAAAAAGCAGAAGAAATGATAAATGACTCAACTAATATACTAAACATCCATTTTTTATATCAGAACAAATTAGAAATATATTACAGAAATAGAGATAACGATCCAGATGCAATTGAGAAAGCAATTGAGGCATGTAAACAACAAATAGAAATATCACCAAAAGCTAAAATTGCTTTCAAAAAAGCATATAAAGACAGTCCTTTGCCAAGCCACAAAGGGTTTGAGCAGTTAGCTATAATAGAAGAAAAACAAAAAAATTTTGAACCCGCGATAAAGATTTCAAGAGAAGCTTTAAAACAAGGATGGGCTGGTGATTGGAAAAAGCGTATAGAGAGATGTCAAAAAAATTTAGATAAAGACTAAAAAAGCGGTTGCACATCAGCTAAACACGGTGTATGCGGTTCACTACGCTCACCCAAATGCCTTCGGCACTTCGCAAACACGCAAACCGTTATACGCCATGCGATTAGGAGGTGATGCGAAATGGAGAAATTGATTTATACTTATGCACTTATTAAATCTCTCTACGACCAAGGAGAAGATTACATTGATGCTTTTTGGCCTTTTGTAATCAAAGCACTTCTAGCAAACAAATTTATGGATTCTGGCTCTATTCAGAGAAGCCTTAGGGAAAAATTTGATTTAGAAATGCCACTGCATGTACTTGGGACTGTCGTAAATAGGGCTAAAAGAGGAGACTATGTAGAACAAAAGGATAAACGATATAAGCTGACAAATAAAGGTTTGGAATATTTGGATAAACTTGAAACCGACAAAGAAGTAGAGAGGCGAATAAATGCTCTACTTAAAGACATGGGGCAATTTTTTACCGAGAGCAATGTTTCTATAAATTCGGATCAAATTCGTAATTTACTTTTTTCTTTTCTTCGCAAAAATATTGAACCTCTTACAGAGTTTATAAATCCCTCTGCTCCTCTGCGTGGATTAACTATTCCGAGGATCGAAGGTTATGAAAGTCTTCTGCTTGAGTATATCAAATCTGCTGAGCAGCAGAAACCAGAACATTACGAAACCTTCCAAGACATGGTCATAGGTTCGATTATTTCCGTAGTTCTTTATACTGAAGAACCTTCTAAATTAACCGAAATAGGAACTAGAAAGTTTAAACATTGCCAAATTTTCTTAGACACAAATTTTGTCTTCTCTATATTGGAACTTGATACTCCGGAGTTTAATGAGCCTGCAAAAGAGCTTCTTAATTTGCTTAAGAAGTATAGGTTTGAACTCAAAGTGTTCAGTTTTACAGTAGACGAAATTTGCGGAGTTATAAATGGGTATTCAAGAGGAGCTCATCGCTATCCAACAACTGTAAGGGTGGATGCCCTTTACAGCAGCTTAAAGAGAAAGGGCTGGACGACAACGGATGCCAGAGAATTCATAGCCAATATAGAAAGTACCTTATCTGAAAAAGGAATACAAATAGAATGGAAAACAAAAAATGTAAATCTTAAAACCTACACCCCTGCAAATGAAGAACTTAGAAATACCATAAGAAGATTCAAACCTTTGCAAGATTTATTCCACCAGAATCATGATATCGCTGCTGTTGAAAAAATTAGAGAATTCAGAGGGAAACCAGTAAGAAACATTGAAGATTCAAAGGTGTTCTTTTTGACTTCAGATGGAAGGCTTAGCAGATTTAATTTTGTAGAAATGGGGCATAAAGAAAATACAACTGTATGTGAGGTCATTTTAGATAGATTGCTGGCAAATATTCTTTGGCTGAAAGACCCGAGTATCAAACCACTTCTTGGGACAATAATTGCGGCATATTCTCGTGATCTTTTTATTAAAAGGAGAATATGGGATAGATTTTATGAAGTT
>CAZVBB010000238.1:0-2128 GCA_964625285.1 uncultured bacterium
ATTTTCGGCTTATTGACCCTTTTCTTATGGATATTCTCAGGAAAGTTTCTTAAAAGCAAGGAAGACCTGTTTAAAAATAAAAAAATATTTCTTCCAGTGCTGGTATTTATGGCCATTCCCTGGATAGGGCTTATTTACACAGAAGACCTCTCTCTCGGGTGGGACTTTGCAAGAAAAAGTTACTACTGGCTATTTGCTTTTGCCATCGCTATTACCCCGCATCATTCGTCAAAAACCTTTTTTAAGGCGTTTTTAGTCGGGCTAACGATTACTTCTCTTTTCTCTGTATTGCAGTTTATAGACCTTATTCCAATGAGAGAATGGCTTCCGACAGTCTTTGCAGAGCGATTGATAACTATGTCACTCCTGCTTGTCCTGGGAATATCAATATCATCATTTTATTTTTTAAAGGAAAACAGGCTAACACACAGAATATTGATACTTTTCCTGATGCTGCTATTTCTTTTTACCCTATCTATTAGCGGAGGAAGAGCTGGTTATCTCGCTTTCATAGCACTTTCTCCATTAATTGTTTATAATCTCCTGGGGCAAAAGCATATCTTCGGGAGGGCTATTGTTATCAGCATTTTGATTTTTACTGCATTTTTTCTATTATCCCCTGTCGTTCAACATCGCTTTGACCAGGCAATGAGTGATATAAGGTTATACCGCCAGGGATATCCACAGACAAGCATTGGTCTGCGACTCCATATGTGGGAGGGAGCAGTAAGGATTTTTTTAGAGAATCCTATTATTGGAGTAGGTACGGGCGGATATCGGTTAGCAATGGAGAAATTTAGCGTCCCTGCACTTCAAGGAATGCCATTTAGAGACCCCCATAATAGCTTTCTTCATATGGCAGCAAACCATGGTATAGTAGGCTTGATTTCTCTTGGCTGGCTCTTTCTAATAATACTTAAGGTTGGCTGGAAGCATCGACATATGATAACAGGTTTTTCCGTTTTCTCTTATGGACTTGTGTTACTCATAGGTAGCCTGACCGCCACGCAGACATTAACCCCAAAAACAGGGATATTATTTGCCCTCTCTATAGGGCTCTGTGCTAAAATGTCAAAAAATACTTGATATGGATATGGGAAAACCCATTAAATTCGGAGATTTTGAGGGAATATTAGAAGAGGCAACCTGCCCATTATGTCCTCCCGAAGCTACTTTCAGGCTGCTTTTTAAGGGGCCCGATAAAATTGGCTTCTATCACTGTCTCAATTGTAATATTATTTATGCCAACCCTCGCTTTAGGAAAGAATCACTTTTAGAGATTTATGAGAATAAAGCGTTCGCAAATCTATCTTTTTATGAAGGATGGTCTTACGATACCTGGAGAAGCAATAAAGACCGCTCTTATATCGTCTCTCATCAAAAAGTTATGTTAGTGAAAGAATTTTTGCCAGAGGAAAGCAGGGTTCTTGATGTGGGATGCGGTACCGGACTTTTTGTTCTGGAGGCATTAAGGCACGGATTTCGCTGTGAGGGCATTGACCCTAGTTCTATGCTTACAGAGATTGGACAAAAAACGCTCAAGGTACATCTCTATTCAGGAAACATTGATGAGTTTAGTCCCCATTACCAATTTAAAGGAATTATGCTTTGGGATGTCCTTGAGCATGTGTCCAATCCAATACACATGGTAGAGAAATGCTATAATTTACTTGAACCGGGAGGTCTCCTTTTCTTGCAGGTCCCGAATTACAAAGGTATCTCTGATTATTGTAAGATGCATATGTGTCGATTAGGATTAAAACGTTCTTTTAATTTCGGGTTTCCCTGGCATATATACGCCTTTGACAAAAGAAGCCTCTCGTATCTAATGAAAGCCTGCAAATTTAATCCCGTGCGTTTTGAGTCGTGGTCACACTTTTTAAAGGACAATAACAATAGCATCTTATCTCGTATGACGGCACCTCTTAAAAGATTTTGCCTGTCTGATTATATAATCTGTGCTGCAAAGAAAGCATAATATGCAAAAAACTCCCCTCTCTGTAGCGATTATTACAAAAAATGAAGAAAAAAGGTTGCCTGATTGCCTTAAGAGCATCTCTTTTGCCGATGATATTGTAGTTCTTGATTGTGGAAGCACCGACCGAACAGTGGAAATAGCAAATAATTT
>CAZVBB010000239.1:0-2124 GCA_964625285.1 uncultured bacterium
CGACACAAGAGTGTCACTCAGCACATTTTCAGGAAAATCTTTGAAAAAGGAGATATTTATAAAGGGTATTACGAAGGGCTTTACTGCACTGATTGCGAGACATTTTATTTAGAAAAAGAGCTAAATGAAGAAAATTGTCCTGTCCATAAAGTAAAGGTGGAAAAACAAAAAGAGGAAGGTTATTTCTTCAGGGCGGGGCGATATCGGGAGCGGGTGCAAAGATACATCATTGAAAATCCTATCTTTGTCCAGCCAGAGGTAAGGCGTAATGAGGTACTAAAAAGGCTTCAGGGGGAAGTAAGAGACCTGAGTATTTCCCGCTCCAGCCTTAACTGGGGAATTCCCCTTCCCATAGATCAGAAGGGCGTTATCTATGTCTGGTTTGATGCCCTTATTAACTATATTTCAGCTCTTAATTATCCTGATGGAGAGAAATTTAGTAGATATTGGCCAGCAAACCTGCACATAATCGGCAAAGATATTCTCTGGTTTCACGCTTTTATTTGGCCAGCGATACTTATGGCAGCCGACATAGAGCTTCCACAGAGGATGTTCGTGCACGGATTTATCAATGTGGGAAAAGAGAAATTAAGCAAGAGTAAGGGAATAACCATAGACCCGTTACGCTTGATTGAGATTTATGGAAGCGATACTTTGCGTTATTTTCTTCTGAGAGAAGTTTCCTATGGCAAGGACGGAGATTTCTCCGAAGACGCTTTAATAAGAAGAATAAACAGTGACCTTGCCAATGACCTTGGTAACTTTGTTTATAGGGTATTAACGATGGTAGCACGATACTGGGATGAGGAGGTTCCATCTCCAGGAAATGAGGAAGGCATTGACAGGATACTGAGAGAGCATTGTCTCTCGAAAGTGTCTGAGGTTGATAAGAAAATCGATAACCTGCAGTTTTCTGAGGCTTTAGCAGAGATCTGGAAGCTAATTCAGGCGGCGAATGGATACATTGAGGAAACCGCTCCCTGGGCACTCGCTAAAAACCCTGCTGATAGAGCCCGACTCGGGACAGTGCTTTACTGGCAATTGGAAGCGTTGCGCTTTATTGCCATACTCCTCTTTTCCTTCATTCCCTTATCAGCACTTAAAATATGGCAGCAACTCGGCATAGAGGAAGAGCTGCTGACTACTGGACTGGACGGAATTAAAAAATGGGGGGAATTAAAACCTGGTAGTAAAGTCAAGAGGGGAGAGCTTCTCTTTCCAAGAATAGAGGCTGCGCCCGTAGCTCAGTCAGGATAGAGCAGCGGTTTCCTAAACCGCGTGTCAGAGGTTCAAATCCTCCCGGGCGTACTATAAAAGTGAGAAAAAGGTTCAGAGGTTCAGAGGTTCAGGGTTTAGGAGTTCAGAGGTTTAGGAGTTTAGAACCCAGAACTGTGAACCCGGAACCCAGAACTCAGAACTCAGAACAGTGAACCCAGAACCCTAAAACGGTAAACGGTGGAGGTTCAGAGGTTCAAAGGTTCAAAAGTTCAGAGTTCAGAGATTCAGAACCCAGAACGGTGAACGGTGGCTGGTAAGTGGGTAAGCGGCGAATAGCTGATAAAGGAGTCAAGTATGGCAAAAATAAAGAAGTGGACAGAGGAAGAGGATAATTTTATTAAAGAAAACCACCTCAAGATGGATAATGGGGCATTAGCCAGAAAGTTCGAGGTTACAGTCAAGTCCATAGAGGGAAAGATTAGAAGAATGAAGCTTAAAAAACCAAAGCTGACAGAGAAAAGTGAGAAACCGAAACTGGCAAAGAAAAGCGAGAAAAAAGAAAGGCTCCTCATCCACCAGAATATAAGATGCCGAACCTGCTTTCTTATAGATGGCTATACAGAAGTAGAGGAAAATTGTCGCTATTGTGGAGCAAAACTTTTTAAACTTGATGTGATTTAACGCGAAACATAGGAATTTGAAAAATTGCGCCAAAGGCACTCATCGCTTGTTCACCCCGCCCTTCCGTGGAAGAGCGGGGTTCAAAAGGAACAGGATTAAAACGATGATCCTGATGTGGATTAGCCCCGTTAGAGATAGGTCGCCTTTGGCGACCGTCAGACGCCTGTGGTGTCTTATCTCTAACGGGGTTAGGGAGTTTGAGGGAAACAATCTGGTTTCCCTCAT
>CAZVBB010000240.1:0-2109 GCA_964625285.1 uncultured bacterium
AAATAATAATAGATTTTCACGATAGGATTAAGTCGGTAACGCGAGGATATGGCTCGATTGATTATAAAGATATTGGCTATAGAGAAGCAAACGTTGTTAAACTTGATATTCTCTTGAATGGCGAGAAAATAGATGCACTTGCCTGCATTATGCCCAGAGAGAAGGTACAGGAGAGAGGCAGAGCGCTTACACTAAAACTCAAAGAAGTGATTCCCAGACAACAGTTTCCCATTGCTATCCAGGCAGCTATTGGTGGTAATGTTATAGCCCGGGAGACAGTTAAATCCTTTCGAAAAGACGTTACCGAAAAACTTTACGGTGGGGATGTAACAAGAAAAAGGAAATTACTGGAGAAACAAAAGCGCGGCAAAAAACGAATGAAGACATTGGGTAAAGTGAATGTTCCGCAGGAAGCATTCCTTGCCATTATGAAAACATTCTAAATCTGTTAATTTGTTCAGGGGTTCAGGATTCTGAACCTCTGAACCTTTGAACCTTTGAACTCCTGAACCCTTGAACCCTGAACCCAGAACCCTGAACGGTGAACGGGTATTCGCTGAAGCGGATAGCTTAATATAGAATAGGAATAGCTTTAGCCTCTGCAATTTTCCACCCTTTCTCTGTTTTTTCCCAGTGCATCTCAATATCCCGTATTTCTTTCACAGGTGCGCCGCTGTCCGGGAAGACCCCAGTTGCTATAGCAGTTTTAATAGATATTGCCGTTACTCTATTTTCTTCTATGGTAACGGAAACATCGCGAAAGGCAACTTCTATCTTGCCAGCAACTATCTTTCTTACCTGATAAATTGCGGCAATGAGTGCTCCTCGCCCATGAATTTCCGGGATGGGGTCACCTACCACAATTTGGCAGTCATCAGTAAAAAACGCCCCTATTTTATAGATCTCAGCCAGAGCCCCAATCCCGTCTCTACTCATTGACCTGGAAATGGTAGCTGATAAAGAGGCTATGTTCCTGCGAATTTGCCGTTCATCTTGCTGAGAAAATAGAAAAATAGCTACTGCAGTTGCCACCGTTAGGAGTATTAAAATAAGGAGTATCTTTTGCAAAAGAGAGGCACTCCTATAATTTTCTGGCGCCTTACGCGTCCATGTGTATGAACGCTTATTGGCATGCTCCGGTTGTCTCCGACCACAAAGAATTCATCCATTCCAATATCTACCTCAGGCATATTCCAGGTTACAATTCCGCATTTTATTGTATAAGGCTCTGAGATTTGCTGTCCATTTATAATAAGAGCACCATCCTGAAACATCACTCGCTCCCCAGGTAATCCAATGATCCTTTTAAGTAGCAGTGGCCTGTCACTGAACAGTGAAGTGCGACCACGTCCCGTGGAGATGGCGACTATATCTCCGCGGCGAGGCTCGTAGAACTGGTAATGCAGCGTATTTATAAAAATAATGGAGCCGCTGTAATAGGTAGGCTCCATGCTGGGTCCCTGTATGCGTGCAGGCAGAAGGAAAAACCCAAATACTACGAAACAGACTATTGTTAAAATTAGAGCACGCAACAGCGTCTGTCGCAGACTTTTGCCCCAGATAACCCTTTTTACTATTATAATTATTCTCATTAGTTCATCAGGAATCTATCGCACTTAAGAATACCACTATCTGTAAGAATTTGCAAGTATTTTTCGGAGGTCTCTGAAAAAAAGCGTTTGAACTTTCAAGCTCCTTTAGAGAAATTTCGGGAAAATCTTTTCTTGACATCTTTTCTCATATTGTGTGTAATCAAGGCGGCAGTATCGGATTTTTACCTAATAACGAGGAGGTGACAAGGGATGTGTAAGAATTGCGGTTGTTCTATAGAGGCTTATTGTGTAAAATGCAAGAAGAAGCAGGAGATGAAAGATACTCAGCAGGTTACAATGAAAAATGGCCGTAAAGCGATGAAAGGCAAATGTCCTGATTGCGGAACCGGGATGTATAGAATATTGGGGAAATAGGTCTAATGTCCTACGAGGTTGAATCTCGTAAGTTCAGAGATGGGAATCTTGCGAGGTTCAACCTCGTAGCAAAACGAGTAGATAGTGAGTAGTAGGTAGTAGGGTAAAAGGAGATAAAAAATTGCAAAAAATATTTTATCCT
>CAZVBB010000241.1:0-2091 GCA_964625285.1 uncultured bacterium
TACCTAACTTTTGCATCAAAACTAAATAACCACCTGTAACACTTAAATTCCCGTGGCAAAAGCCACAATTTTACACATAAACATCTGACACTTTGCTGTTGATATTATCACTCCTATCTGCTATTATTAAGGCAGAAAGGAGGGGATACTATGCCGTACCGTGAAGTAGACGCAAACACAAAAGTAGAGATCTTAAAACAGTACTGGTCAGAAGATAGCAAGGTAATGAGCCTGGCAAAGAAATACGGCGTTTCTCGTGAATCCATTTATGTGTGGGCCAGAGAAGCGGAAAAAACCATCAAAGATCTTTTTAACAAGAAGCGCCCCGGCCCGGTTCTTGACGATCAGGCAAAACTGATTGCTGAAAACAAGCAACTAAAGCAGCAACTGCAGGATGTGTCATATAATTATCAGCGTTTATCACAATATACACAGTTGAAGCCGGCCAATCTGCGCACCGGCGGAGAAATCAGGCCTGGTGTATGCCCGTCATGCGGTCATGACAAGGTCTGGCGGAATGGGTCCTTTAGCACCAGCCAAGGTATAACACAGCGTTTTTGCTGTGCAAAGTGTAAGGCTAAAGTCTACCTTGTAAAAAAAACTCCATCAGCGTAAACCTGATTATCAAAGATGCCTACTTGGTTGTTACGGAAGAACTAAGATTTCAGCTGGAATCCCGCAAAGAGGTTCTTTTAAACATCCAGGGTCAAGTTGTTACAAGCAGTACCTGCATCAGTATTGTGGAGAATGTCTCCGGCATACAGCTCAACAATATCGTAACCGAGACAAAGATAAGTTGCCGTAAAGTGGCGTTCAAGGAATATATCCCTACGGGATTTTTGCCCATCCTGATGCAACTGGGCAACTTAAGTGGTTACTTCGATGCGCTTAATCATTTGCCTTTTGCCGATGGGACGGCTTATACCAGTGAGCAGAAATCGCTGGTGCTGATTGCAGCTTTGGCCTCGGCCTGCTCTTATAATGTAGATATTAATCATCAACTAAAGCCCTATCCCGCGCTGGCACAGATTTTTCAGCTGGAAAAGATACCTGACCAGTGTACTATTAACCGCTATCTTAACCTTACCCAGGCTGGTGACCTGAGCGATTTGCAACTTATTTTTGAGCAGACACAACAAAAGCATGGGCTGTGGCGGCTTGAGCAAGGGCCGATAGATGTTGACCTGGATAGCACCGGCCTGGTTGTTTACGGCAGGACTTATGAATTTGCCAACAAGGGCTACATAAGTGGGCACCGTGGGAAAAAGGGTTACCAGCTCAATCTCGGTATCTGCAGCAATACTGCAGAATGTCTTGCCCTGATGTTGGATCAGGCCTCCGTTCCTCCGGGTGATAGATTCTGGGATATTCTCTACAGTATTGCTGAGGTAGTCGGCGGTTTTGAGCGTATCGGCCTGATCAGGGCAGATGCAATCCATGGGACCAAAGATAATCTGCTCATGCTACTGGATAGGAATGCTTCGTTTTTAATCAAGGGCAGGGACAGTCGCACCGCTCGTAATCTGGCTAAAGAGATTCCCTCCTTTCAGTGGGAGAGTATGGACATTCTCCACGAGGTGGCCGAAGCCAATCCTTTAATTGTATCAACCCGGCACCCGCCTGTTAGAACTGTTCTGGTTAAAACGAAGAAACAAAAAGGACCAGAGTACTCACATCTGTACACGACAACGAGCAAATATGATAAGGAACCGGTGGAGATAGCCCACCAATACAATGGGCGTCAGATTATTGAAGCTGAAATCAAGGCTGAAAGGAACGGACCGCAGCTAAACCATTTGCGAACGCGTTCTTTCTATGGGATCTACAGTTTCATGATTCACTTGGCCCTGTCAATGAATCTGGTTCTCAAATTCCGCCATACGGTGCTTGAAGGCACGGCTTTGCAGGGATTGGGCCTTAAAGAGTTGACTACCAGATTTATGAATATACCGGCCAAAATTGAGAAAAGCAATGGCACATTATTGCTTGGTTTTCCCCAAAGGCACCCATTGGTGAAGCAGTTTTTTAAGGGTAGGTCACAGTTTGCAATATTTTAAGGTTTATATAATGCGTTTCGTGCAAAAGTTAGGT
>CAZVBB010000242.1:0-2076 GCA_964625285.1 uncultured bacterium
TTTCTTTTATAGAGGCAGCAATGCACTCTAACCCTAATGGAGGGCAGAATCCCCATCCCTTTTTACCCAATTCTATCCTGTAAGGATAGATACACAAAACATTTTTATGCTTCATCTTCATGAAGAATTATTTTTTAAACCCCGTTAGAGATAAGATGCCACAGGCGTCTGATCCGCCTAAGGCGGACCAAAGGCGACCTATCTCTAACGTGGTAAAGATAAATAAATTATAAACCATAACAGATTTGATATCCTAATCTTTGAAGGCGTCTTTTTATTGCATACTTTTAACAAAATTGGAAAAATAAGTCAATCTTTTGATGGCTTTTCTCTTGTTAGCTGCTCAAATACGGTGCTATAATTATATGGTAGTTGTTCTGTCATTGCAAAAAAAAGATCTCTGAAAAAATACCCAGAGACCCCTGATTTCAGAGATTTCTGACTTTTTCAGAAATCTCAAAAAACTGGATGTTATTAAATAGGGAATAGGAGCAAAAATGAGGAGTAATTTGATTAAGAATGGATTAGAACGAGCACCTCACCGTTCTCTTTTAAAGGCGTGTGGAGTAACAAGGAAGGATATGGCCAAACCGTTCATTGCAGTGGTTAATTCCTGGACAGAGATTGTGCCTGGTCATATTCATCTGAGAAAACTCTCGAGCGCAGTGAAGAAAGGAATAAAGAAATCTGGCGGAATACCATTTGAATTCAATACTATTGCCGTCTGTGATGGGCTGGCAATAGGACATAAGGGAATGAAGTATTCTCTTCCCTCCCGAGATGTAATTGCTAACTCTATTGAAATAATGGTTGAAGCGCATGCTCTTGATGGAATGGTCCTTATCGCTGCATGCGATGAGATTGTTCCCGGTCATCTGATGGCGGCTGGTCGATTGGACATTCCAACTATTGTCGTTACAGGTGGTCCTATGTTCCCTGGAAGTTTTCAAGGAGAGAGAGTAGATATAATCAGTGTCTTTGAGGCGGCAGGCAAGGCATCTAGCGGTGAGATGAGGGAGGATGAACTACGCAAGCTGGAGGAGTGTGCTTGTCCTGGGGCAGGAAGCTGTGCTGGAATGTTCAGCGCCAATACCTTAGCCTGTGGGACAGAGGCGTTAGGATTATCCCTGCCGGGATGCGCTACTTCTCATGCTGCTAGCGAGAAAAAAATGCATTTAGCAGAGATGAGTGGCAGACAAATCGTCAACCTGATTAAGGACAATATCAATGCAAGAAAAATAATGACTAAAGAGGCATTTCTGAACTGGATAAGAGTGTCTCTTTCAATAGGAGGTTCTACCAATGATACCCTCGAGGTGCTGGCAATTGCCCGCGAGACAGAGATTGATATTCCTCTTGAAACCTTTGATGAGTTAAGTCGGGATACTCCTCATCTTTGTGATATGAGACCAGGCGGCAAGTACTTTATGATTGATATGGAAAATGCTGGCGGGGTACCTGCAGTAATGAAGCAATTGAATACATTACTCGACTTAAATTGTCTCACTGTTAATGGAAAGAGGATAGGGGATAATATTCTCAATACTTCTGTGCTAAACGAAGATGTAATTCGTCCTCTTACCAATCCTGTGCACAAGGAAGGTGGTATTGCCATATTAAAAGGGTCACTGGCTCCTGATGGAGCAGTGGTAAAGCAAATTGCAGTAACAAAGGCGATGCTCAATGTACGTGGGCCAGCGCGCGTCTTTGAATGCGAAGAAGATGCTTATAAAGCAATTATCTCAGGCAGAATAAACAAAGGAGATGTGGTAGTTATCAGATATGAAGGTCCAAAAGGTGGTCCTGGAATGCGTGAGATGCTTGCTCCGACTGCCGCTATCTGCGGGCGAGGTTTGTCAGATTCGGTGGCACTGGTCACCGATGGTCGGTTTTCTGGAGGTACGCGAGGACCTTGTATTGGCCATGTAGTGCCAGAGGCAGCAGTTGGAGGTCCGATAGCGGTTGTTTGCGAAGGAGATTATATTTCAATAGATATTCCTAATAGAAAACTTAATCTGGATATTGCTATGGATGAACTTAAAGCACGGATGAAAAAATGGCAACCACAGGAAAGGT